>CALHAT010000001.1 GCA_937934285.1 Minisyncoccota bacterium
TTGTTGATTTTTTTCTTTCAATACCCAAAGTATAAAGATCGCCTACTTTTTTAACCCCTTCTTCGTCTTCTTTATAATATTTATCAACAGCCTCTTTAATAGGTAAAAGTTTAATTTCATTATTTTCTTTTATTAAAACAAATTCATCACCAGCAATAGAAGCCCCCACTCCAACAAACATCTCCACAAATTCAGAACCAGAAATATAAAAAAACGGTACTCCTGCTTCAGCTGCAGTTGCTCTTGCCAGTAATGTCTTCCCACTACCCGGAGGTCCAACCAACAAAACTCCTTTAGGAATTCTCGCCCCAATTTTGAAAAATTTTTCAGGATTTTTTAAAAATTCAACAACCTCCATCAGCTCTTGTTTGGCTTCTTCTAAATTAGCAACATCTTTAAAAGTAACCCGATCAGGATCATTGGGATTATAAACTTTGATACCGGATTTTCCAAAGGTAAAAATCTGGGTTGCTCCTCTTTGAGCTTGTTTGAAAAATTGCCAAAAAATCCAAGCAACCAAAAGAAAAGGCGCAATATTAAACAAAATAGCCAATCCAATTTCTTTAAATCCCATAGTTTCTTTTTTTATTTCTATATTAAAAATTGTTGTTGAAGGAATGCCGAAGTCTTTGAAAATCTGAGTCAAACTTTCATTCGGATCTTTAGTAGTTCTTAAAATCTGGCCATTTTTAGTTAAAGCTTCAATTTCCGATTCAGATTTAATTATAATTGTTTTAATTTCTCCTTCTTTTACTTTTACGAGAAAATTTTTAGTATCAATTTTTTGGCTCTGATGAAATTGAATTGTTCCCAAATAAAGAATACTTAAAATAATTAGAAGGGAAAATAAAATTAAATAATTTTTAATTTTCAAATTCATTTGAGTTTTAAGATTAGACTTTTTTCTTTAGGTTGTAGTTTTTCAATAATAAATTGATAAATTCCGCCTACTTCCAATTTATCTAAATTTTCAAAAATTAATCCTTGAACTTTATCAATTTCAACAATTCCAAAAATTTCGTTTTTTTCCTTTAAAATTCCTTTAACAATATCTTTCTCTTTATGGTTCTTAGAGAAAATCACCCATGGATCAGGCTCTAAATTTTTTAAACTAAAACTTGCCTTATCTTGCCTAATCTGAATTATTTTTGCCTGTAAAATATCACCAATTCTAAAATGTTTTTCTAAATCAACTGCTTTTTCTTCGGGTATTTCTGAAAGATGAATTAAACCATCCATGGATGGATTTTCATGAAATCTAACAAAAAGACCGAAAGGGCTATGACCAACAACCTTAACTGTTAAAATATCGCCTATCATTAACTTACTTAAGATATCTTTGTAAATTTCTTCTTTAACTGCTTTTTCCGATAAAACCAATTTATTCTGTTTCGGATCAATAGCAATAATTCGACATTGTATTTTATGGCCAATAAACTTTTTTAAGTTTTCGTATATTGAATTTTTATTACTATTTTCTACCCGCGGATAATATTCGGGCGAAAGCTGGGAAACGGGAATAAAACCTTTAACTCCCTCAACTTCAACTATCCATCCGCCTCGATTAGCATCTAAGATTTCTATTTCTAAAATCTCATTACGCCGGTAGTAATCAAAAAGTTTTTGCCATTTTAAGGTATCAGCAATACTACTGAGAACAATTTCATAATTACCATAGCCGTCATTTAAACCAATAATTTTAACACCGACTTGATCGCCAGAATTTAGTTTTTGGGCAATTTCTTTACACTGTAAATAAAAAGTTCCATAAAGCCTGCCTACCCCGTAAGGGCTTAAATCAACATAAAGTTCTTGATTTCTTTTAGAAATAACAATACCTTCCAAAATCGAACCAATCTCTAAAGGTTTAATATTCTTAATTTTAAATTGATGTATTTGTTTAATGTTTTCCATTGTGATATAATTTAATTATAATGGAAATTGTTAAAATAGACAATTATTGCGAATTATTCTTTGGTAACCAAAAGTTTATTTTAGATCCGCCAGTTTTTTATAAAGAAACACCTATTATTTTAACAAATTGTAATTTAAAAGTAAATAAAGATAAAATTTTCAATTCTCCAGGCGAATACAATATCGGCGATGTTTATTTTTATGGTTATGATGATAAAGATTATATTTCTTATTTATTTCAGAATGAAGAAGGGAATATTTTTTATTTAGCTAACGAACCGACTGAAGAAACCCTAAAGAAAATAAAAATTATTAAAATCGAAATTGATGCTTTAATTTTAAAAACTAATTTAAAACCTGAAACTTTTTCACAATTAAAACCAAAAATTGTATTTAGTTTTAAAGATATCGATTTATCAAAATTTAAAAAGGAAAAAATATTAAATAAAGTTAAAGTTAATCTCAGGAAGGTCAATAATTTAATTTATGTCTTAAAATGAAAAACCCTTTTTTATTAACAATCTTAGTAATGTTTGTTCTCTATTTTCTTTGGTGGTTTAGTGGTGGGACTTTAACAGGAATATTACAGCAACCTATCCCTGCTCAGCAATTTGCCGCTTTTATGTGGCAAAATTTTCAAACCGGAGCAGCAACTATATTTGAAGCCATTTCGTCTTTTTTGGGCATTTAAAGTAAAAAATTTAATTGCTATGAAAGAAAAAATAGTTATCCAAGAGATAGTAGAAGAGTTAAAACAGTCCTATCTTGATTATGCAATGTCAGTGATTGTTTCGCGGGCTTTGCCTGATGCTCGTGATGGCTTAAAACCAGTCCAAAGAAGGATTTTATATACAATGAAAGAGTTAGGACTTTGGGCAAGAGAAAAATTTACTAAATGCGCTAATATCGTTGGAACAACAATGGCTCGTTATCATCCTCATGGTGATATGCCAATTTACGAGGCTTTAGTAAGAATGGCTCAAGATTTTAGCCTAAGGTATCCTTTGATCTGGGGTCAAGGAAACTTTGGTTCTATTGACGGTGATCCACCAGCGCAAATGAGATATAGTGAAGCTAAATTAACAAAAATCGCTGAGGAGATGTTAGTTGACATTGATAAAGAGACCGTTGATTTCCGAGCTAATTATGACAATACCCGGCAAGAACCAGTTGTTCTTCCAGCTAAAATTCCCAATTTAGTTATCAATGGTTCTTTAGGAATTGCGGTTGGTATGGCAACAAATATCCCGCCTCATAACCTTTCGGAAGTGATGAAGGCTCTTAAATATTTAATCAAACACAAAGAAGCAACTACTGAAGAAATTTTAAAAATTATTCAAGGACCGGATTTTCCTACTGGTGGAACGATTTATGGTAGTCAAAAACTAAAACAGATTTATGAAGAAGGGAAAGGAGGAATAACCCTTCGTGGTGATATCGAGATTGAAAAAACAAGAAAAGAAAGGTTAATTATTACTTCAATTCCTTGGCAAGTTAACAAAGCTGAACTTGTCAAAGAAATTGCCACTTTAGCTTTAGAGAAAATTTTGCCCGAAATAAAAGATGTTCGCGATGAATCTAATAAAGAAGGAGTAAGAATTGTTATTGAAACTAAAGGAGGTGATTTAGAAAAATTAAAAGAAAATCTTTATCGTTTAACCTCTTTGCAAAAAATTTTTTATGTTAATTTGATTGCTCTTGATAAAGGTCTCCAGCCAAAAATTTTTAGTTTGAAAGAACTTTTGCTTGCTTGGTTGGAACATCGCCGTGAAGTTATTCGTCGCCGGACCAAATTTGATCTGGAAAGAAACAAAGAAAGAGTTCATTTATTGGAAGGTTTCGATAAAGCTTTGGAGAATTTAGATCGAGTGATTAATACTATTAAAAAATCTAAGGATCGTCAAGAGGCTCTTCGAAATTTAATGAAAAAATTCTCTTTATCGGAAAAACAAGCTGAGGCTATTTTAGAGATGCCTCTTCGAACTCTAACCCAGATGGAGCGTCATAAAATTTTAGAAGAACTTAAACAAAGACAAAGTTTAATAAAAGAATTAGAAATAATTCTCAAAAGTCCTAAAAAAATTGATGAAATTATTGAAAAAGAGGCTGATGAGATTATCAAAAATTATTCTTCCGAAAGATTAACCAAAATAGTTGCTAGTGAGGCGACCATTCAATTTATGGAAACTGTTCCCGAAGAATCAGTCTGGCTCTCAATTGATAATAAAAATTTAGTCAGTTTGATTTCTATAGAAAAATTGAATTTAGAAAAAATTATTAAAGAAAAAAACTTACCCAAAATTTTGAAACAAGTTTCCACCAAGGACCGGTTGGTTTTGGTTAGTAAGAAAGGTAAAATTTATAACTTACCTTTAGCTAATTTTTATTTTTCAGCTAAATATTTAGAATCCCAAATTTTTCTTGATAAAGATGATGAGATTATTAAAATTCTTATTGAACCTCAAGCAAAATACCTTTTTTTAGTTACTGAAAATGGTTTGGGTAAAAAAATAAAATTAACTGAAGTTTTAAGTCAAAGACGAACAGGTGTTCAGGCAATTAAACTAAGAAATGATTTAGTGATTGACGGTTTTTGTTTAAATGGCGGTGAAACAATTGGTCTTTTAAGTGAAGAAGGTAATATTTTGCTTTTTAAAGAAAATCTTCCCTTACAAGGTCGATCAGCTCGAGGAGTTAGGGTGCTAAGAGGTTCTAAGGTTAAAAAAGCTTTTCTGAAAAAAAGTGATCTTTTACTTTTGGTTTTCAAAAATGGTTTTTGTAAAAAAACAGATCTTAAAGAGACTAAAATTCAGAATCGCGGTACTCGTGGTGTCAGAGTTTTCGAGCCTAAATATGGAGATTTAATTTTCGCTGAAACCTTAACTGATGAAGTCGAAATAATTTTGTCTGATGATATGATTAAAAAGATTGAGATTAAAAAATTGCCACTTCTTAAAAGAACCCAAGCTGCCAGAAAAATTGAAGGTGTTAACTTAATTAATTCTGTTATTTTAATTTAATGTTTTTAAGGCCATCAGATATTATTCAAGAGCTAAGAATTAAAAAATATATAATTCCAGGAATGGTTGGCGCTGATTTTGGTTGCGGCGGCGGTTATTTTACTTCACTATTAGCTAATGAGGTTGGTGTCGAAGGGAAAATTTATGCCATTGATGTTCAAGAGGAAGTATTAAAAGAAGCACAGGAATTTTTAAAAAATTTGCATATTAATAATGTCAAATTTTTAAGGCAGAATTTAGAAATAACTTCTGGCTTAGAACCAAATTATTTAGATTTCGTTTTTATTTCGCAAGTTCTTTATCAATCAGAATATCCTGAAAAGATAATCAGCGAGGCTAAAAGAGTTTTAAAAGATAATGGCTATTTGATTTTGCTCGAGCCTCAAGAAAGTAACCATCTTTTTTTAAGCCAAAAAATTTATTCTTTAGATGATTTGATTCAATTTTTAGAAAACCAACAATTTAAAATTAATGAAGTTAAGAGTATTAACGGTTATTATTTAATTATAGGAATAAAATGAATTTCAGCGAGATTATTGAAAATATTAAATATAATCGGAAATGGCAAATTGGCGTCCTAATTTTTTTGTTTCTTTTTTTTGTTTTTATAATTCGACCGATTTTTTTCGGTAGTAAAAAATTGGGTAAGCCTTGTTATCAGGTAACTTTAAGAGTATGGTCTCCATTTAAGGAAGAAAATTTTTATCCCTTAATTGACGATTTGGGTCGATATTGTATTTATTTTAAATTTGAAAAAAAATCCTTAGAAGATATTAAAGAGAATTTAATTTATTCTTTGGCTACGGAAAATTTTCCGGATATTGTTTATGTTGATGATAGCTATTTGTTCAAATACCAGAATTTGTTAGCTACGCCAACGCCTATACATATCGATAGTTTAATTGCCTATTATAATAAAGATATTTTGAATTTTTTTCAAATTGAAAAACCGCGAACCATCGATGATTTAAAAAATTTTATTCAACAAGTTCGAAATATTAAAAAAGAAAATTTTTATCCCCTCGGTCTCGGGACTAAAGAAATCAGAAATCGTAAGGAGATCATTTTGACTTTAATAACTCTCAATCCGGATTATAATAAGAAATCGATTTTTAGAAACAATTTTTATTCGATTTTACAATTTTATCATCTTTTTCAAGATCCACGGAGTGAGTTTTTTTCTTATTATCAGGGTTTAGGCGATGATTTAACAAATTTTGCTCAAGAAAAATTGGCAATGTATATAGGTTTTTATAAAGATAGAAAAGAAATTTTAACCATTAATCCAAGATTAAATTATGAAATTTTCTTCCTGCCCAATACTTTTCCTCCCAAAATGAAAATTTATAGGCAAGTCTTTTATCTTGTTCCGACAAGAAAAAGTCAAAATCTAAAAATTAGTTTAGATGTTTTAGATTATTTTTCTAAATATAAATTAAAGGAATTTACTGAAAGTTTAGATTTAATCCCGGCTAGGGAAGAATTGATCGATTCCGAAGAGAAAAAAATAGTTTTTAGTTCTGCCAAGAATTTTGGTGAAAGTTTCAATTTTTTTGACAAAGAGGTTATTTTTGACAATTTGGATAGAATTTTTGACTTATGGGATAATGAAAAAGAAATAAAACTTATAATCGAACAAATTGTTAATTCATTATGATTTCCAAAAAAAATTTAAAAATTTTATTTACTCTAATAGCATTATTGATAGGAAATTTTAGTTTTTCCGCAATTGTTCAATGTCAGACAACACCTTGTAGCTGGGAGGATCTTTCTAATTCCTTAATAAATTTAGTGAAGACAATTGTTTTAGTTTCTTTCTGGTTAGCTTTTCTCCTGTGCGTGATTGGAGCTTTTTTGATAATGTTTCATGGACCAAGTCCAAGTCTTTATCAAAAAGGGGTTAATCTAATTAAATTCGCCATAATTAGTTATATTTTGATTTTATTTTCAGGAATTATTTTCGATGTTATCTTAGATTTTTTTCAGCCTAAATTAGCAATAGCCCAAGATGTTGGTTCTTATTTAAATCCTTTAAAAGAAGCTGTTTCTTCTGAGCTAAAGTGTGGAGCAGGTAAAAAAGGAATTGATAAAATAATTAGTTGTATTTTTGAAGCCATAGCTGTTTTAAAAAATTTAGCCATAATTTTATTAACTTTAGCTATTATTGGTTCAGCTGTTTATTTAATTACCACACCTCTTTTTGGTCTTAAAAATATTGGTCGGGCTTATCAAATTTTGATTTGGTCAATTATTGGACTTATAATTATTTTATTAGCTGATGTTATCAAAGCCCAGATCGAGCTACTAACAAAATGAAAAAAATAATTTTTTTAATTTTGATTTTT
>CALHAT010000002.1 GCA_937934285.1 Minisyncoccota bacterium
ACAATAGTCGAGTCCGTGACGCCTTCGCAGTTGCTAAAAAAAATCAACCTTGTTTAACAGGAGATACTTTAATTACTTTAAAGGATGGAAGAGAAATAACTATTAAAGAAATTTTTGAAAAGAAATTAATTGGAGAAGAGGTTTTAGCTTTTGATGAAAATTTTCAAATTAAACCGGCAAAAATAATCGGAGCTACAAAAACACCAAAACAAAAAATTCTAAAAATTAAAACATCCTTTTCTGAATTAAAACTAACTCCAAATCATCTTTTGCCAACACTAAAAAATGGTCAACTTGAATGGCAAGAAGCAAAAGAATTAAAAATCGGCGACTTTATTGCTTTTCCTAAAAAAATTACGGAAGAATTTAGAATAAGACCAATCAAATTCTTAGAACTTTTACCTTCTCAAACCAGAATCTACTTTAAAAATAACTCACAACCAAAAATTTATAACAATAAAAAATATTACAAATCGATCAAACTAAAAGATTTAGATATTAAAAAGATTAATCATAACGAAATAGCTTGGATTGCCTTAGGAAGAGGAGGTTTTACGGATTCATATCTATTTAAATTTCCAGAATTTATCAACGAAGACATTCTTTATCTCAAAGGATTGCTTGATGGCGATGGTTCCTATCATAAAAATAAATCTACTATAACTTTCATCAATACTGAGTTAATCTTGCACAAAGAAATAAAGAGAATCATAAAAGAAAACTTCGGTCTGAATGTTAAGACCTATAAAAATAAAAAATATTTCAACATTTTGCCTCAAGGAAAGCCACCAAAAAATCTTAAAGATTGTTATACAACATACATTAATAACAAATTACTTAAAATAGTACTCAAAAAACTAGATGAAGTACTTTTAAATTTGCCTGATAATTTAATTGCCAGTTGGATTGCTGGACTTTTAGACAGCGATGGATATATAGCAAACAAAAACAATCATCCTAAAGTGGTAATTGTTGCTTCCAAAAGTGAATTAAACCATCTTATAAGGTCAGCGCTTTTAAGATTAGGAATTATTGCTTATAAAACCAAAGCAAACAAGGAAGCTAGTATTGAAATTACTGGTAAATATAATTTAAGCATTTTTAAAGAAAAAATATTCCCGAAACATCCTGAAAAGAAAGCAAAATTAATCAATCTTCGAGTAAATGGACTTAAAAGTTGGCGTTTGGGAAAAATTCCTGTTGGTGAATTACTAAAAACTACTCGCGTTTCTTTGGGTGTAGGGCAAAGAGCTTTCAAAAATGGGCATATGGTTTCTTGTTGGGAAAGAAATGTTCATCTTCCATCTTTCGAAAATTTAACTATTAAAGTCAATGAATTAGAAACAATTTTGAAAGAAAAAAATGTTCACTATAATGAATATTTCTTAAAACTAAAAAATTTAATTTTCGGAGATGTTTTGTGGTGTCAAATAAAAAGTGTTGAGGAATTATCTGAAAAAGAAGATGTTTATGATTTAATTTTAGATAAATATCATAATTTTATAGCTAATAATCATTTTGTTCATAATTGCTTGCTTTTTATTGATGAATTGGATGCTATTGGAAAAATAAGGGGAGTTGGGATAACTGGAGGTCATGAAGAAAGAGAACAAACTTTAAATCAAATTTTAGTTGAAATGGATGGCTTTGAAAAAGGAACGAGGATAGTAGTACTCGCGGCAACTAATCGACCTGATGTTTTAGATCCAGCTCTTCTTCGGCCTGGAAGATTTGATCGCAAAATTGTTTTAGAACTTCCCGATATTAAAGCTCGGGAAGATATTTTAAAAATTCACTTAAGAGATAAAAAGATTAGCAAAATTAATTTAAGGCAGATTGCCGAAAGAACACCTGGTTTTTCAGGTGCTGATTTAGCTAATTTATGTAATGAAGCAGCAATTTTAGCAGCTCGAAGAAACAAAGAATTTATTACCCAAAAAGAACTTTTAGATTCAATTGAAAAAGTTTTATTGGGTCCGGAAAGAAAAACTAAAGCTTATTCACAAAAAGAAAAAGAAATTGCTGCTTATCATGAAGCTGGTCATGCCATTGTTGCTCATTATTTGAAATATTCAAATCCTGTCCAAAAAATATCAATTATTTCTCGTGGTCGGGCTGGTGGTTATACTTTAAAATTACCAACCGAAGAGAAAAGTTTTTACTTTAAAAAAGAATTTTTAGATGAGCTGGCTTCAATGCTTGGTGGTTATGCTGCTGAAAAATTGGTTTTTGGGGATATTACCACTGGCGCCAGTAATGATTTAGAGATTGCCACTGATTTAGCTAAACAATTGGTAATTCGATTTGGAATGTCAGAAAAATTAGGTCCAGTTTCTCTCACGAAACGAAGCCCAACTTTTATTGGACCAGAATTTTTTGAAAAAGAATATTCAGAAAAAACAGCCGAAACAATTGATGAAGAAGTTAGAAATATAATTAATCAGGCTTTAGACAGAGCTTTAAAAGTTTTAGAAATTAAAAGAGATAAATTAGAAAAGCTCAGTCAAGTTTTAATTAAAAAAGAAGTTATTGAACAAAAACAATTTGAAAAATTGATTGCTGAGCCAAAAGGAAGTCTTATATTAACCAGTTCTGAAAGTAATTGACCAATAAACTTATATAAGGAAAAAAGAGCCAAATAAAAATAAAAATTAAAAAAAATCCATAAATCTCTAAATATTGATAAATATGAAAAGGTATTTTTAAGAGTAAAAGCTTCGAACCGTCTAAGGGTGGAATTGGCACTAGATTGAAAATAGCTAAAAGAAGATTGATCCTAACTCCATAATTTAAAAGAGATAAAAAATTAGTTATTTGTTGAAATAGAAAAATCTTATAAAGAAAAGAAAAAAATAAAGCTAAAAATATATTAATTAATGGTCCAGCTAAAGCAATCAAGATTGAATCTTTTTGAGGATTTTTTAAGTTATAAGGATTATAAGGAACTGGTTTGGCATAGCCAAAAATAAAACCTGTTGTTAGAAAAGTTAAGAACGGCAAAATAATAGTTCCAAAAAAATCTATATGCGAGATTGGATTAAAAGTAAGCCTTCCTTCATATTTTGCTGTTGGGTCTCCTAATTTATAAGCAACATAACCGTGAGAAATTTCGTGTAAAATTATTGAATAAAGTAAAATTAAAATTAATAAAATTGTCTCCATCTAATTATTTTAACATAAAATGGGCCTATAGTTTAACGGCAAAACACCGCTATCGCAAAGCGGAGATGGGGGTTCAATTCCCCCTGGGTCCAAAAAATTATGTGCCCGGGGAGGGAGTCGAACCCTCACGGCTCAAGGAGCCAACGGATTTTAAGTCCGTCGCGTCTACCAATTCCGCCACCCGGGCAGCGAAGTTCACAAAGTGAACGAGTCTGGGTGGCGAAGGGGCAATTTTATTGTCCCCGACCGCCACCCGGGCAAAAATAATGGGATTTAGCCGCTCGCCGTTAGGCGTTAGAAAAATTTTCTAATAACTAACGGCTAGAGGCTAAAAACTGAATTACAAATATCCTATTTCTTTCAAAAAATCTCGATATTCCCATTCCCACAAACCTTTACAGTGCAAAAAGCCCTTAAAATCTTCTTCGTGGTCTTCAAATTCTTTTAATTCCCATTCGCCTAAGATTTCACCAAATCGATGCTCACAATTAGGATCACCATCTTCAATCTTGTTTCCCATTTTTTTAACTCGCATAACTGCTCCACATCTTTCACAAATTTTTTTTTGACCAATCCGTAAAATATATCTCTTTTCAATTTCCTTTGGTAAAATTATTTTTCTACTTTGATTATCTAAAAGCCAAGGTTCTTCATTTAAAGCATAAAAATAAGCTGAAGTTTGAAGTTTATAATCGTCATAAACCGAGCTTGAGGTTTTAATATCGATAAGAGCAAAATACCCATCAATTTCTCCTAAAACATCGAAGGTACCAGCATATCGATAACCCGGATGCTTAACTTTTTTTTCTAGCCATTCAATTTTAGAAAACAAAGAATGATTTTTCAAAAAATCTTCAAAAGCTTGTTTAATACCAAGATATTCTTCGGGAACAATAATTGACCGATGAGAAATAAAACTTTCGATTATTTCATGAACAATTTTCCCTTCACTAGCTGCTTTTTGTTTTTTTTGATTAGCAGCATTGAAACTTTCAGCCTGACCATAAAAATAATATAAAGCTGGTTTGCTTTTAATATCGCAAATCTTGGTCACTCTCGGATACCAAACATTTTCAAGATAATAACCTTGATCTTTTTTGAACTCTTCAATATTTTGATATTTCATTAGTATAATTATATCATAAAGACGCGAATGGACGTGAATCAAACGCGAATGGATGCGAATATCATTCGCGACGATTTGCGTTTATAAATGAAAATAATAACTTTTCCTAATAAAATTTTAAAAGAAAAAACTGAGGAGGTTAAAGAGATTAATAAAGAAGTTAAAGAACTTGTAAAAATAATGAAACAGATTATGCAAGAAAACAACGGTGTTGGTTTAGCTGCTAATCAAATTGGTAAAAATTTAGCTATTTTTGTTGCCGAAGATAAAAACAAAATTCACACTTTCATTAATCCCAAAATTGTAAAATTTATTGGTAAAGAGGAAATTGTTGAAGAAGGTTGTTTGAGCCTACCAAAAATTTGGGGCTATTTAAAAAGATACCCGGAAGTTATTATTGAATATCAAAATTTATTTGGCAAAAAGAAAAAAATGAGAGCTAAGGGTTTATTAGCACAAATTATTCAACATGAAATTGATCATCTAAATGGCGAACTTTTTATTGACAAAGCAATTGAAGTTTTTAAAATAGAATGAAAAAAACATTACCCTTAATTTTTTTTGGATCGAGTCAGTTTTCAGTTTTTGTTTTAAAAGAATTTTTAAAAAAGTATCAGCCGCTTTTGGTGGTTACCTTAAAGGCAAAACCAGCTGGTCGGGGTTTAAAAATTCAACTTAATCCAGTTTATAATCTTTGCTTAAAAGAAAAATTAAATGTTATTGAATTTGAAGATTGGGAGAAGTTTAAAACAGATTTTGAACTTTTAAAGCCATTAGCAGGAGCAATTGCTGGCTTTTCCAAAATTATTCCCAAGGAAATTATTAACCTTTTCCCTAAGGGAATTTTAAATATTCACCCCTCGCTTCTGCCTAAATATCGTGGTCCCAATCCAATTAGAGAAGTTATTTTAAATAACGAAAAGGAAACAGGGGTAACTTTGTTTTTAATTGATGAACTGGTTGATCATGGACCAATTATTCATCAAAAAGTTTTGCCATTGTTGGGTAAAGAAAATTATCAAGAATTAGAAGCAAAATTGGGAAAATTGGGAGGTGAAATTTTAAATGAAAGAATTGAAAATTATTTAGAGGGCAAAGAAATTTTGGTTCCCCAAAATGAAAGTTTAGCAACTTATACTAAAAAAATTACCAAAGAAGATGGCCTTTTGAATTTAGATGATGGCTATGAAACCTGGGATCGAAAAATCAGAGCTCTTAATCCTTGGCCAGGAACTTATCTAAAAATTAATGATAAAATACTAAAAATTTTCTCTATTGAAAAAATTAAAGAAGGAGATTTACCAAAGGAAATTTT
Organism: Minisyncoccota bacterium; assembly: GCA_937934285.1. Classification (GTDB taxonomy): domain Bacteria; phylum Patescibacteriota; class Minisyncoccia; order UBA6257; family HR35; genus CALHPI01. The sequence goes on from CALHAT010000002.1 coordinate 5,604, forward strand.
GAAGACTAAATCTGGAGAATTTTTTACATTCAAAAATGAATTAGGGCTTAAATTAAATAATGCTTTTATTTTTTTGAAAGAAGTTCAACTTGAAGGAAGAAAGAAAATGTCAGG
>CALHAT010000003.1 GCA_937934285.1 Minisyncoccota bacterium
GTGGGATTCTCTTTTAACTTTCTATTCAAATCCTGAAAATCAAAAGGTAAGACCAGATATATTAGAATTTGTTTTAGAAAGAGTTAAGAATGAAAAATTATGGGGTTCTCTTTTACATTTCTATTTAAATCCTGAAAATCAAAAGGTAAGACTAGATATATTAGAAAAAGCTTTAAAAGGAGCTAAAAATGAAAAATTATGGGATTCTATTTTACATTTCTACTCAAATCCTGAAAATCAAAAAGTAAGACCAGATATATTAGAATTGACTTTAGAAAGAGCTAAAAATAAAGAAAGGTGGGATTCTCTTTTAGAATTCTATTCAAATCCTGAAAATCAAAAGGTAAGACCAGATATATTAGAATTGGCTTTAGAAGGAGCTAAAAATGAAATGCTGGAGGATTTTATTCATCTTATTTTTTATCTAAAGTTTCTTTTCTTTTTCTATTCAAATTCTAAAAATCAAGAGGTAAGACCAGATATATTAGAATTGGTTTTAGAAGAAATTAAAAATAAAGAAATGTGGGATTTTATTTTGAATTTCTATTCAAATCCTGAAAACCGAAAACCAGATTATCCAGAATTAGATTTTATTTTAAAATCTATTGAACGGATAGCTGATAAAAATTTAAGAAATGAAATCTATCTTCAGTATCAAAATTTCTTAAAAAATCCGAAAGCTCCATTTTCTTTATTTTTGTTATCTTCTTCTGATAAATTACCTATTTTAGTTACTGCTTTTAATCTTGGTCTTCATCCTGAAGTTGTTTTGAGTTGGTCTTTAGATAATGAAGAAATAGAAACGCTTTTACCAATCTTTGTTGAGTTGGGAAAATCAGATATTAGATTTGATTTTCCTTTTATCTTTTATCCTCATAAAGGTAAAAAACATAATAAACTTTTAATAGACTATTTTCAAAAACTTTCCTTTTTAGGTGGTTTACCTCAGGAATTATCCGGAAATTTAATTAAGAAACATTTTCAAAATTTAAACGATTTAATTAGTGAGTTTAAGATAGAACAAGAAACTGTTAAATTACCTTTTGGTTTTCTTATAAAAATATTTAGAGAATTGCAAAATATTGAAAAAGAGTTAGTTTCTATTATTAGAAAAACTTTTTTACTTCCTCCAGAAATTACCGATCAAGAAATTTTAAGATTTTTAAAAGAAAGTCAATATGTTAATACAATTTTAACGCTAAAAAATCATTATCAAAAAATTTATCCAGAAGGATTACCACTTTTAAATGAAATTGTTGCTTCTTTAATAAATGGTAAGTTTTTTGAAGAAAGATATAACATCAACAATAAAATTGTTCAAAATCAACTTGCTCCTTTAATTAATGGCTTTCCTCCAGAGAAACAACAAGAAATAATTTCTTTATGGCGAGGAAATTATTTTCAAATTTCAATTTTAAAAACAGAAATAACAACGGAAAAAGAATCTGTTTCTTTTCAGGATATTATTGAACATTTGAAAGCTCAAGTTATTGAATCAAAACATTATCAAGATATTTTAGATTTACTACAAGGTTTAAGTGAAGATGATAAAAATATCATTGAAAACCAGATTTCCCAAGCCATAAACCAAGCTTTAGAAGGAAAAACTATAAATTTAGCAGAAATTCGTAAAAAATTAGAAAACATAATCTCAAAAGAAAAAATAAACATAATATTAGGTATTATTCAACTCTTTCAAAATCTTTCCAGGGATAAGACTCCTCAAGAACTTTTAGATTCTTTAGAAAGATTAGAACAGAATGTTAATAAAAATTGGCTAGAATTGAGAGATAAAGTTCTTTGGGAAACAGATATTGCAAGATATTTAAAAGAACAATTATCTTTAAGGTTATTAGGGAAAAAGGAAAAGAAATTAAAAACTATAATTCAATTAAACTATTTTACAGACCATCCGCGAATACTTTTTGAAATAGGAACTTATCCTGTATCTACTTGTCAAGATTATAGATCAACTGGAGAATTAAATAGACATCTATTAAGTTATGTTTTTGATGCTCATATTAAAGCCTTAGTTCAAAGAGAAATATATTTAGAATCAGATATTGAATTAAACGAAGATGAGTTAAATCAATCGCAGATAGAATTAGATGAAAATAATGAAACAATTACTATTATTTTACCTTCAGGAAAGAAAATTAAAGGTAAAGTTTCTAAACCAGTTGCTCGAAGAATTGTTTTTCTTGGAGAAAAAAACGGTAATCCTGTTTTATTATTAGAACCTGTTTATGCTCAAAGTGGCCGAACAACTAAAGAAGATAAAAAGTTAAATACACCTCTTTATAAATTACAAAAAGCTTTATTAGAGAAAGGGATCAGTTTAGAAATAACAACTTTGCCAAAAAAAATTAGTATTGCTCCATCACGAAATCCTTATTCTTATTATCGTGATATATAAACTCATCTAATTAGGGTTTCTTCTCAATAGATAGTGATTAATCTCTAAAGATGTCTTTTTATCTGGATTGGTAATATAAAAAATCATATTTTATTCATATCTCAAAGCTTCGATGGGGTTTAGATTACTCGCTTTTTTAGCTGGATAATAACCAAAAATTATACCAATTATCGTTGAAACAGAAACAGAAATTAAAATAGCTTTTAAAGAAATTAGGATTATAATATTTGCTATTTTACTGACAAAGAAAGTTATAATTGAACCTAAGCCAATCCCAATTAAACCACCTATTAAAGTAATAAAAATTGATTCAAGTAAAATTTGATTTAAAATATCTCTATTTCTTGCTCCAACCGCTTTTCGAAGTCCAATTTCTCTTGTTCTTTCAGTAACGCTGGTTAACATCATATTCATAATTCCAACCCCTCCAACTATTAAAGAAATACTAGCAATAAAAGAAAGGAAAATTGTAAAGGTATTAATAATCGAGGTTAATGTTTTTAAGACATCTTCTTGAGAAAAAATTGAAAAATCAGGTTCGGAAACATTATGAAGTTTAACTAATCTTTGTTCTATTTCATTTCTTACTTTTTCAATATTTTCTTTATTATCAACTTTTACAGCTATCGAATTAAAATATTCAGTTCCCGCTAATTGTTTTTGCATCAC
>CALHAT010000004.1 GCA_937934285.1 Minisyncoccota bacterium
TTTTGAAAGAATTAGGTGAACCTTATAAAACACCAATTTTTCTTTATATGGACGGTGAATATTTCAATCGTGGCGATATTTTAATTGATGTTAGCGATTATTTAGAAAAAATTTACCGACTAATGGATATTTACAAATCGCAAATGAGCGAAAGAATGAAACAACTTTTAATTTCTATAATTAGTTATCGGGGTTTCTTTTTAAGAACAAAAGCAGCTGAAGCTTTTGAAATTGGTTATCGCTACCCAATTAAATTTTTTGATAATTTTGATAAATTTTTGGAAATTTTCGAAAAATGAAAATTCTTTTTGTCCACAACTATCCTTTAAAAACAGGAGGCGTTAGTCTGTTAAATCTCGAACTGACTGAATATCTAAAAAATAAAGGTTATCAGGTTAAGATTTTTTCTCCCCAAATTGAAGAAAACTTTGATTTTGTTGAAAAAAATTTTAAAAATTTAAAAAATTTAGTTTTTGAAAGTGATTTAGTAATTTTAAATCCCTCGCCATATCTTTGGCCAGCTATTTCAAAAACTTTTTACTATTTAAAAAAATTTAATAAAAAATATTTAGTCTGGTTTCATATCATTTTAGATTCAAAAGTTTACTCCTCTCGCTATCAAGATTATCCTCAGAGGCTTCAAAAATTAACCGAAATTTTAAATTCCGAAAATTGTCAAAGAATTATTTGTGTTTCTAAAAGTGTTGCCAATTCTTTAAAAGAAATAGTTTTGAATAAAGAGAAAATTAAAATAATCTATCCAGGTGTTAGAATTTTCTCTTCTTTTGAAAATTTAAAGAGAAAAGATCTAATTTTTGCAGGCAGATTTTCTGAAGAAAAAAATTTAGCAACTTTAATAAAGGCTTTTTGTATTGTTGCTTTAAAAAATAAAAGCGTTAATCTTACCTTAATTGGCGAAGGCAAAGAAGAAAAGAATTTAAGAAATTTAATTAAAAAATTTAAATTAGAAAAAAGAATAGAAATTATACCACCCCTATCAAAAGAAAAGCTTCATTCTTTAATACAAAATCACAAAATTTTAATTAATCCTTCAATTATTGAATCTTTAAGTCTTATTTCCATTGAATCTCTTTTATTAGAAACTCCGGTTATTTTAAGTAAAAACCCTGGCCATTTAGAAATTGCTCAAAATGGAAGATTTGGTCTTTTGTTTGATCCTTATAATGAAAAAGATTTAGCTGAAAAAATTATTTTTGGTTTAGAAAATTACAATAAATTAGAACAAAAAATAAAAAAAGCAAAAAAGATCTTGAAAAATAAATTTAGTTATAGAAAAAATTGGAGAAAATACGAAGGCGAAATTCTTAAAACAATATTTCATTCCAAAATCTATTTGCCGAAAACAAATTTTGTTTTATCTTCTGCTTTTGTTGTATAATTTTTTGATGAAAAATGTTAAGCAAATTAAAGATCAATTAATTAGCGAATTAAATCAATTGAAAACCTCCCACGGCTTTCTTTTGGCAGGTTTACCCAATTTTAATAAACTTTTTGGCAGAGATTCTTTAATTGTTTCTTGGCAGCTTTTAGATTATGACCCAGATATTGCTAAAAATACTTTAGAAATACTTTCAAAGTTTCAAGGGCTAAAAATAGATAATCTCTCAGAGGAAGAACCAGGAAAAATTTTACATGAACATATTATTGGAGAGAATAAACATCCCCGAAGATCTTGGCCATTTCCTTATTATGGTTCCATCGATTCAACTTTACTTTATTTAATTTTGTTCTACTTTTATTTCGAAAAATCTAAAGATAGAGATTTCGTTGAAAAACATTGGTCTAATATTGAAAAAGCAATTGACTGGGTTTTTAATTATGGTGATAAAGATAATGATTTATTTATTGAATATCAAAGAAGGAATCCCGAAGGATTATATAATCAAGGCTGGAAAGATTCTGATTTTATAAAAGAAAAACCACCAATCGCTATTGTTGAAGTTCAAGGTTATCAATATTTTGCTTTAATTAAAATATCTGAATTGGGAGAGATTCTTAATAAAAATTTTGTTAATAAATTAAAAGAAAGAGCTAATCAACTTAAAGAAAAATTTAATCAAAGTTTTTGGATGGAGGATAAAAAATATTTTGCTTTAGGTTTAGATGGAAATAAAAAACAAATAAATTACATTACTTCTAATCCGGGACATTTACTTTTTACAGAAATTGTTGATTCGAATAAAATTGATTTTATTGTCAAGAAATTGTTTTCCGAAGAATTGTGGACTCAATATGGCATCCGCACTCATTCAATTTATGAAGCCAATTTTGATCCTTTGTCCTATCATTTAGGTTCAATCTGGCCCCATGATAATTGGCTAATTGCTCAAGGACTTAAAAAATTAGGTTATTTTGAAGAATATAATAAAATTAAAAAAGCCCTTTTAAATGCTTTTGAAGTAATTGGCTATTTACCAGAGTATTACGGAGTTATTGAAGATGAAATTCATCTCAACGACCTTAAAGAAAAAAAACCTGATTATCCTCAAGCCTGGTCAAGTGGAGCTTTATTGAATTTTATTTTAGAAAATGAAAAATGAAATTTTAAATTTTCTTTCTGATTTTGTTTCAATTCCTTCGGTTTCTACACAAAAAGAAAGATTTAAGGAAATTTTAAAAGCTGCAAATTTTTTGAAAGATAAATTTTTATCTTTAGGATTTAAAGTTAAATTGATTCAAGAAAAAAATTCACCTCCCTTAGTTTTAGCTTCTAAATTTATTGGAAGTAAAACAACAATTGGTATTTATGGTCATTATGATGTTCAACCTGAAGATCCGAGAAATGAATGGAAAACACCGCCATTTAAATTAACTTTAAAAAATGGAAAAATTTATGGCCGAGGCGTTGCTGATAATAAAGGTCATATTGTTCAAAATATCTTTGCTATTGAAGAACTAATTAAAGAAAATAAACTCAAAAATAGTATCGTTTTTTTGATTGAAGGTGAAGAAGAATCAGCAAGTTCAAATTTTGAAAAATATATTTCAAAAGTAAAAGATATTCTTTCTAAAGTT
>CALHAT010000005.1 GCA_937934285.1 Minisyncoccota bacterium
TGCCAATAATGTTGATGGAATTGTTACTTTAGAAGACCATCAAGTTCAAGGTGGAATGGGAAGTGCAATTGCTGAAGTGATTGTTCAAAAAAGTCAAAATAAACCAAGAATGATATTTTTAGGTCTTCAAGATACTTTTGGCGAATCAGGCAAACCAGAAGAACTAATTAAAAAATATGGAATGGACAAAGAAGCAGTTAAAAATGCTGTTAAAAAACTATGTAATAGCACCATATAAAACAATTTTAATTTCCCGTTCATTTTTTATTAACTTTATTGCCTTTTTATCAATTTTCATCAATCTTTTATCAATCAATAATAAAATGCTATAGCAAATTATTATTGAATTTAAAAAAAATTAAGTAAAATTTAATTAAAATTAATAAAATTGAAATAAAATTAAAAAATTTAATTAAAATTAATTGAAATTTAAGATTAGGGAATATTAATCGAGAATGTTTAAGACAAGAATTAAATTAGGAAAGAATATGCAAAAGATTTTATTTTTACTATCTTGTAGTGTAGCTATCGGAGTAAGTGGAAGTAAAACAAAAGCTTTTTTTGTTATCAAAAGAATACCAAAAGAATTAGAAAAAATTGATAAAAGATGTCTTTCAGCGGCAATAGCGAATCTTTACCGCTCAAAATTAATTGATTTTCAAGAAAGAGAGGACGGTACCCAAATCTTAACTTTAACTGAAAATGGCAAAAGAAAAATTTTGGCTTTTAATTTTGAAAAGTTGAAATTTAAAAAGCAAAATAGTTGGGATGGATATTGGCGAATTATTATTTTTGATATTCCTGAAAAATTTAAAAAAGAAAGAAATGCTTTGTCTCAGAAATTAAAATTTGCTGGAGCTTGTCCTTTACAGAAAAGTGTTTTCGTTTATCCTTATGATTGTAAAAACGAACTTGATTTTTTGATCGAATTTTTTAATTTAAGAAGATATGTTAGATTTATCTTAGCAAAAGAAATCGATAATGAACTTCATCTAAAAAAGATTTTCAACTTGATTTGATTCTAAAAATCCTAAATAATATTCATTTTTTGAAATTTATCAATAATAATTTGCTATAGCAAAGTATTATTGATTAATGAGGATTTTAATTTTAAATGGGGTGAATTGATTTAAAATAAAAGTAAAAATTGATTTAATGGATATGAGGGTTTTAATTGGGTTATTTTTTTGAAACCCATTTATTATCTTTAAGATAAAATCTCCATTTTAAAAATTTACATTCTTCAGCATAATCAATACCAATGCGAGTTGTTCGAACTATACCGCGGATTAACACGGATTTATGCGGATTAACATCATTTTCAATCCAAATTCTTTCACTTGTTACTAAGTCTTCTCCCCAAAAAGAGGAATCTAATTTTAGTTCTTGACAAAGTTTTCCTGGTCCTTTAGGATTTTTTAAATTTAAAATTGGTTCTAATGATCTAATTAAAACACATTCAGGATAACCTTCTTTATAAGTAGTAATATTTAATTGGTAGTAATTGCCATAAACTAAATAGATATAGATATGACCACCACGAAGATATTCGGCTAAGTTTCTTTTGGTTACTTTGGCATTTTTCAATTTCAAAATTCTTTTAATAAATAAATCTTTATCTTCAATATAATTTTTGATTTTCCCCCAATTTTCTTCAATCACTTTTAATTTTTCTTTTACTGGTTGTTCTTTTTTAGAATAAGCATGAGAAGCTTTGTCCCTTGGTCCAATATAAGCTTCAGTTTCAACAATTTTGCCAATTAAAAGTTTTCCTTTATAATTTCTAACCAGATATTTTCCTAAAAGTTCTTGAGCAACTTTTAAAGTTTTTCTTTCAAAAAATTCTCTTTTAAGCCTCATTTAATAATTATTTTATCTTTTTCTTTAATAACTTTAGTTCCTAATTTTGAGCATAATTTTTCCATTTTTGTCATTATTATCTCTTTTTCTTTATCTTGAGGTAATCTTGCGTGAAAATTCTCAATCATTATTGGATAAAGCTCTAAATATTCAGTCGCGAACCTTTGCGAACTTTCTTGCGAACTTACGCGAACATTATTATCAGTCGCGAACTGATGCGAACTGTTTTTAATCACGAACTTATAAGAACTTTTGTGAATATTATTTTTGCCAATTGGTCCTAAGTCGGCATTTAGATTCCAAACAAAAATAAAACTTTCATCATTTCTTTCAATCTCATCAACAGCATAGTCATCAATAAAATCTCCAGTACTATACAAAATAAATTTCTTTTTATAGATTTCAATACCTCGAAAAATATGTGGTGAATGGCCAAAAATTAAATCAGCTCCAGCGTCAATAAATTTATGAGCATAAAAGATATGTTCTTTTAAAGGTTCGTAGCCCCAATTTGGTCCCCAATGAGCTGAAACAATCAAATAGTCAACATTATTTTTTGTTTCTTTAATAAGATTTAATAAATAATTTAGATTTTTGCCCTGATCAAAAAGTTCAACATAAAATATTCCTGGTTTATTTTCTTCAGCTGACCAGGCTGGCTCATTATCAGTAAAAGCCAGAAAACCAATTTTTTTATTTTGAATTTCTAAAATTGCTGGTCGACTTGCCTCTTTTAAATTTTTACCAGCTCCAGTATAATAAATATTATTCTTTTTTAAAATCTCTAACATTGCAAACATTGCTTCATAACCAAAATCTAAACTATGATTATTAGCTAAAGAAACGATATTGATATTAGCAACTTTTAAAACTTCAACATTTTTAGCATCAGAGCGAAAATGAAAAATTTTGGGAGTTAATGACCACGGTTCACCCTTATCAGAAATTACACATTCCAAATTACAAATTCTCAAATTAGCCTTTTTCAAAATATTCAAAGTATCTCCCCAAACATATTCGGATTTTTCATATTTCAAAACTTCATTAACCAATCTTCCGATCATAACATCACCAAGAAAAACTATTCTCATATTTAAATTTTAAAATATAATTATTTTATGTGTGGTATTATCGGCTATATAGGGCAAAGAGAAGCACTGCCAATAATCTTGAAAGGTTTAGAAAAATTAGAATATCGTGGTTATGATTCTTGTGGTGTTTTAGTCTATAATGAGAAGGAAAATAAAATTGTTTTAAAAAAGATTGTTGGGATGATCAAGGATTTGAAAGAGATTTTTAATGAAAAAATTGAGGCTAAAATTGGAATTGGACATACTCGCTGGGCAACTCATGGTGGTGTAACTGAATCCAACGCTCATCCGCATTTTGATTGCCAAAAAGAGATTTTCATTGTTCATAATGGAATCATTGAGAATTATCCAAAATTAAAAGAAAAATTAATATTAAAGGGACACAAATTCAATTCCGAGACTGATACCGAGGTTATTTCTCATTTAATCGAAGAATTTGTTAAAAGCGGCTATGATTTTGAAAAAGCCGTTCAGAAAACTCTGAATTTACTTCGAGGGACTTTTGCCTTAGTAATTCTTAACAAAAAAGAACCAGAAAAATTAATTGCTGCTCGTTTTTCAAGCCCTTTAGCTTTAGGAATTGGTGAAGATGAATTTATTTTAGCTTCAGATCCAATTCCAATTGCTTTAATTACTAATAAGGTGATTTTTCTCGATGATGGAGAAATGGTAATTATTAATAAGAAAAATTATGAAATTAAGTCTTTTAAAAATAATCTTAAAATCGAAAAAGAAATTAATAAAATTGACTTTCAAATTAGTGAAGAAGAAAAAGGCGGTTTTGAGCATTATATGATTAAAGAAATTTTTGAAGAACCAATAGCGATGGGAAATACTTTAAGAGGAAGAATTTTAAAAGATAAAAGTGGAGTCAAAATTAGAGGTTTAGAAGAAATTGATGATAAATTAAAAAATTTAAAAAGAATTATTTTAACTGGCTGTGGTACTGCTTATTATGCTTGTTTATATGG
>CALHAT010000006.1 GCA_937934285.1 Minisyncoccota bacterium
AAATAATTTTCTTTATTCAATAAAAACAAGGCTTGGTTATGAAATTAAAGTTACTGCTGATCATCCAATTTATACTCCTTATGGAATGGTAGAAGCAGAAAAACTTAAAGAGGGAGATAGATTAGTGATTTATCCTTTCAAAGGTGTTAAATATCAAAAACCTACGCATACTTTACTTATTGATGAAAATGATATTTTAAAAGCATTCGAAAATCTAAATCTAAATAAAGGTGGAAGAGCGTATGAGCAAATAATAAATTGGTTAAAAGAAAGAAAATTCCTTCCTCTTTATCTTGATGACAAAAAAATTCCCTATTTAATAAAAATATTGGGCTATATTTTAGGCGATGGTTCAATAATTTATCTTAAAAAATCCAAAAAACTTCATTCTTATTTTTATGGCCAATACAAAGATCTTTTAAAAATTCAGAAAGATTTAAAGGAGTTGAATATTAATTCAAAAATTTATTCAAGAAAACGTGTTCATAAATTTAAAAATACTTATGGAAAAATTTACAAATTTAAACATAATGAAATATGCTTAAAAGTCAGCTCAACAGCTTTTTCTCTTTTGCTTCATCTTTTAGGCTCACCAATAGGTAAAAAAACTGAAAAAGAATTTGGTATTCCTAAGTGGCTCGAATCTTTTCCTTTGTGGTATAAAAGATTATTTTTAGCTTCGTTTTTTGGTGCGGAGCTTTCTAAACCAAAAAATATAAAAGCTAATAAATTTAATCTTTGTGCTCCAACCTTGAACATTAACAAAGATATTGAACTTACAAAAAACGGAATTCAATTTATGAATGAAATTAAAAATCTTCTTTTAGAATTTGGCATTAAAACTTCAACTGTTAAAGTTGTTGGAAAGTTGGGCATTAAAAATAAAACTACTGCTTTAAGAATGCAAATTAAATCAGAATTAGAAAATCTTTTAAAATTTTTCGAAATTATTGGTTTTGAATACAATCAAGAAAAACAAAAATTAGCTTGTTGGACCTCAGTCTATTTGAGATATAAAAAGAAAATAATTGAGGAAAGAAAAACTATTAGAGAAAAGGTTAAAGAATTGTTTAAACAAAAAATTCCTGTCAGAGAACTAGTTGCGTTATATTCTGGTCCTCATATACCAAGAAGTTTTATTGAACATTATGTGTGGTCAAACAGAGGATTACCAAGAATTTCATTTAATGCTTTGGGTTTTAGTGATTTTGTTAAAGAATATTCTTACGGCAACGACGGATTTATTGTTGATGAAATTGAAGAGATAAAAAAAGAAAACTATCAAGGGTATGTCTATGATCTAACCATCAATGACAAAAATCACAACTTCATTGCTAATAATTTTGTTGTTTCCAATTGTGGTGTGCGTTTATTGGTATCTCCTTTCTTTTATGAAGAAATTAAAGATAAAATTCCGAAATTGACTGAACAAATTTTTAAAGAAGTTCCCTCGGGAGTTGGTCGAGGTGGTTTTTGGAAACTAAATAATGATGAGATGAATAAAGTTTTGTCTGAGGGAGCAAAATGGCTTTATGAAATTGGTTATGCAGAAAAAGAAGATTTATCTGCAACTGAAAGTTATGGAAAGTTAGAAGGAGCTAATCCTGATAAAGTTTCCAAAACTGCTAAAGATCGTGGCCGGGATCAATTAGGAACAATCGGTGCTGGTAATCATTTTGTTGAAATTCAAAGAATTGCTGAAGTTTTTGATGAAGAAATTGCTAAAAAATTAGGTTTAGAGAAAAATAAAGTTGCTGTTTTGATTCATTGTGGGTCAAGAGGCTTAGGTCATCAAGTTGCGACTGATTATATTAGAGAAGCTTTAAGATATTTAGATAGAAAAAATGTTGAACTTGTTGATCGGGAATTGGCTTATTTCCCTTATGAAAGTGAAGAAGGTAAAAATTATCTTTCAGCAATGAAAGCCTCAGCCAACTTTGCTTTTGCTAACAGACAACTTATTAGTTATGAAGTAAGAAAAGCATTCAAAAAAGTTTTTGGCAAAGGTATTGAACTCAAACAAGTTTATGATGTTGCTCACAATATTGTTAAAGAAGAGGTTTATGATAATAAAAAACTTTTAGTCCATCGTAAAGGAGCCACAAGATCCTTTCCAGCAAAACATCCTGAGCTTCCGGAAAAATATAGAGAAATAGGTCAGCCAACTTTAATCCCTGGCTCAATGGGAACTTCAAGTTATGTTTTAATTGGTCAAGAGTTAGCAATGGAGCTTTCTTTTGGTTCTTCACCTCATGGAGCGGGAAGAATGATGTCAAGAACTGAAGCTAAGAAAAAAATTAGAGGTTCAGAGCTTAAAAAAGAATTAGAATCTAAAGGAATTGCTGTGGCTGCGGGAAGTATGTCGGGTCTTGCTGAAGAAGCTCCAGTTGCTTATAAAGATGTATCTCAAGTTGTTGAAGTTGTTGATAAAATTGGAATTGCTAAAAAAATTGTTAAATTAGTTCCTTTAGGAGTAATTAAGGGTTAAATTTCTAAACTTCCTTTTGGTTCAGCAATCAATTTTTCAAATTGTTTTTGTTCAATAACTTCTTTTTTAATTAAAACTTGACTGAGCTTTTCTAATTTATCTCTTTTAATTTCTAAAACTTTTAAAGATCTGTCTAAAGCTTGATTAATTATATTTCTAACTTCTTCATCAATTGTTTCGGCTGTTTTTTCTGAATATTCTTTTTCGAAAAATTCCGGACCAATAAAAGTTGGGCTTCTTCTTGTTAAAGAAACCGGACCTAATTTTTCTGACATTCCAAATCGAATTACCAATTGTTTAGCTAAATCAGTGGCAATCTCTAAATCATTACTGGCGCCAGTGGTAATAT
>CALHAT010000007.1 GCA_937934285.1 Minisyncoccota bacterium
TAATTATAACAAAAATTTAGAAAAAATGAAAATTTTAAAAACTTGTTTTTAAAATTCTCTCAAATGGTTCGCAAAATCTCTTTGTCTACCAAAATTGACGATCGTCAAAATTGGTAGAGTAAATTTTTAGCTCGCAGTTTCAGGAAACAATTTAAAAATGTCCCTTATAAAACGCGATCGCAGTTTATAAGAGACTTCTATTTTTGCTTCTTTAATCTTGCTTCTTGAATCTTAATTCTTTTATAAAGGACGATCGTCCTCTATAAAGGAAAATTGAAGTTCTAGCTGTTAAGGGCTGAAAACTAAGAAACTATTTGCGTTAATCCATAGTGGTAAATTATAAAACGCGATCGCGTATTATAAGTACACCAACGGCTAAGGGCTAAGGGCCAGGGGCTAGCGGGTGGCTTCATAAAGAGTTTTGATTTCGTCAGCTGATAATGCTCGGTTATAGATGCGGACTTCATCTATTGTCCCTTTAAAAATCTCATTACTCCAATTACCAATTCTTAAATAACTTGCGAGGTTATTTATTATTCCCCATACCTTAGTTCCACTACTCGGATATACACTTCCATTTACATAAATTTCCTGAATTTGCTTATCAGAATCATAAACTCCGCAAACAAAATACCATTTTCCTTCGGTTAAAGGAGAGTTCCCATAAATATAAGAATTGCCGGCTGATGTCAGCAAAAACCACTGCGGAGTTGTGCCGGGATTATTACTATTTCCCAGTCCCCATTCAAAAAGATAATCATTATAGTTTTTTCTAATCATTGTTTGGCTTGGATAAGGCACAACCCACGCACATATACTTATAGCTCTATTCATTGCTAAACTACCCGAATGAAGCACTTCCACCCAATCATCAACCCCATCAAAACTTAAAGCTTTTCCTACTTTACCATCAACCCATTGAGGTCCATTATATAAAGTTCCATTATTTCCATTTCCAGACAAATCATTAGCAATAGTTCCACTTCCTTCATCAAAGGTCCACCAGCCAACTAATCCTTGTTTTAATGACTCAGATTCTGCTCTTGCTTGAACTGAAGATAGTGTTAATTTTTTATTTGTTCCTAATTCATAAACAAAATTATGATCTCCTCCATCTTTTCCTCCAGCTTTATCTTTGCCTTTATTAGCATCTGATTCTAAAGCAGCTGTTAGTTCATAACTTCCTCCAGCAACAAAACTATAATAATAAGGAGGTTTGTTGATTGGGTCAATTGGGAGTTTGGAGAGATTAATTAAGGAAAATTGATTGAAAGGAATAGGAATCCAGCCGGTACCATTAATATTAGTTGGAGTTGCTGAACATTGATAAGACCAGCCTGAAGGTAGAGAAGGAAGCTGAGAAAGCCAAGAAGAGCAGTTTGCTGAAGGATCAGGTAAAGAGATATAGACTATATTAGCTGAGGCATATTGCAATTCTTTGAATTTACCTTCAGTTTCAGTAAGAATAACAGTTAAGGCTTTATCAAGATTATTAAGATCAGCGATTCTTTGAGAATCTCTGGCATTTTGAAAGATTTTGATTGGATTAAGAATAGCTATTAAAATCGATGCTAAAATTGCGATGAGTCCTAAAACTACTAAGAGTTCGATTAGGGTGAAGGAACGCGAATCGTTACGAATGAAAATTTGCGGCTTTGATGTACTTTGTTGACTCATTGAGTTTTGCTAACTTCTAATTTCTAATCACCAACTTCTTATTTTGTGGAGGTGGGGGGAATCGAACCCCCATGGAAAGAAGAAGTATTGTTGGCTCTCCTGGCGCAGCTGGTTTTTTAATTCCCTTTTAAAGATAGAAACCAGCAAAGTCTTTAAAAGGTAGGCTCAAAAGTTTCACTTTCTCTTTCTGAGCCAAAAAGAGAAAGCTAGCCAGGATAACTTTAGGCCTTAAAACCCTCCTGGCAAAGTTTTAAGACCTGCCTTTACGAAAGAGCAAAGGCTGGAACTCTGTTGGCAATTATTGGCTATAGGTAGCCAACCTGCCAGCTCCAACAACCTTTTCTTCTTTCTCAACTCCCTTTCACCCCCGCTTTTTAAAGTAAATATATTATACACCAATATAGAAGCTAGTTCGAAATTTAGAAGCAAAATATAATTATTTAACAAATTATATTTAACTAAAAATCGCTATTTTCATCTTTTAAAATTTTGCTTTAAAATTAAATATTTATAAAGGTGGGGTGGCAGAACGGGATTGCACACGGCTCGAAACCGTGGGTCCTTAGGGACCGTGTGGGTTCGAATCCCACCCCCACCGCTAAAAACGAAATTTTTAAATCCTAGACCTTAAATCTTAAATTTCATGTTATAATTATTTTAAATGTTTGCTAAGAAAATTTTAAAAGAAAATACTAAATATAACCCCTTAGAATTTGAGGAAAAAATTTATAAATATTGGGAACCATATTTTAAAGCAAAAAACATTAAGGGTAAGAAAAATTTTGTTATTTTGATTGCGCCACCAAATATTACCGGCACGCTCCATATGGGCCACTCTTTACAAAATATTCTTTTAGATACTTTAGCTCGTTACCAGAGAATGAAAGGTTTTAATGTTGTTTGGCTACCAGGTATTGATCATGCCGGAATTGCTACTCAGAATATGGTTGAAAAAGAATTAAAAAAGGAAGGTTTAACAAGGTTTGATTTAGGTCGAGATAAGTTTTTAAAAAGAGTGTGGCAGTGGAAGGAAAAATACGGTCATATTATCTTGGAACAATTCAAAAAATTAGGACTAAGTTTAGATTGGTCAAGAATAAGATTTACAATGGATAAAGAATATATTACCTGGGTAGAAAAAGCTTTTGTTGATTATTATAAGAAAGGACTTGTTTATCGAGCCTTAAGGCCAGTTAATTTTTGTGTTCGCTGCCAGACTTCTTTATCCGATTTGGAGATTGAATATCAAGAACGAGATGGATTTTTATACTATCTAAGATACCCTCTAAAAAATGAAAAAGAATATGTTATTGTGGCGACTACCAGACCAGAAACAATGCTTGGTGATACGGCTTTGGCAGTTAATCCTAAAGATGAAAAAAATTTTGAACTAATTGGTAAAATAGCGATTTTGCCTTTAGTTCAAAGGGAGTTGCCAATAATTTTAGATCAACGAGTCGATCCCAAGTTTGGTACCGGAATTTTAAAAGTTACCCCAGCTCATTCTTTTGTTGATTATGAAATTTCTTTAAGACACGATCTAGTTATGATTTCAGTTATTGATGAGCAAGGCAAAATGAACCAAAACGCTGGTGAATTTCAAGGTTTAAATCACTTAGTAGCTCGCGAGAAAATTGTTGAGAAATTAAAAGAGTTAAATTTGGTTGAGAAAATTGAAAAGATTAAACATAATTTACCAACTTGTGAAAGATGTGGAACTGAAATTCAAATCATCCCTTCCTTAGAGTGGTTTTTAAAGATGAAAGATTTAGCAAAATTAGCCTATTTAGCCGTTAAGAAAAAAGAAGTCAAAATCTATCCAGCTAAATTCAAAAGACCATACTTTGAATGGTTAAAAAATATTTATGATTGGTGCATTTCCAGAAAAATTTGGTGGGGTCAGGTAATGCCGGTTTGGTATTGTAAAAGTTGTGGTGACGAAGAGTACCAGATTTCTTTGAAAAAACCCAAAAATAATTGCCGGAAATGTCAAAAAAAATATTGGCAAAAAACCGAAGAGGTTTTTGATACCTGGTTTTCTTCAGCTTTATGGCCTTTTGCAATCCTATATGCTCAAAATGAAAAAAATTGGTACCCCGCTGATATTGTTGCTTCAGCGAGAGAGATTTTACATCTTTGGATTACCCGGATGATTTTTTCAGGTAAATTTTTTATGAAAAAAGAGCCCTTTAAAATAGTTTTCATTCACCCAACAGTTCTTACCAAAGAGGGGAAAAGAATGTCCAAAAGTTTAGGGACCGGTATCGATCCTTTAGAACTTATCGAAAAATACGGTACTGATGCTTTAAGATTCGGACTTTTATGGCAAATGAGCGCTCATCAAGATTTAAGATTTGACGAGAGGCCAATTGATCAAGGGAAAAAGTTTTTAAATAAAATTTGGAATGCTTACCGGTTTTATTCAATAATTCGCGATTCAAGAAGCAAGATTCAAGATTCAAGAGATAAAAAGTTGAGTTCTTATGATAAAAAAATTTTAAATTCATTAAAAAATACAAAAAAGTTTGTTGATAAAAAGATTGAAGTTTATGAATTCGGTTTAGCTCTAAAAAGAATTTATAAATTTTTTTGGCATGAACTTTGCGACCATTATTTAGAAACCTGGAAGGGTAAAAGCAAAAATTCAATTCAGGTTTTTGATTATGTTATGTTAGAGTTATTAAAACTCCTACATCCATTCGTGCCTCATTTAACACAATTAATTTATTTAATTCTTTATAAACAGAAACCTTTGTTTGAAGAGAAATTTGATCAATGATAAATATTATTTTGGGTTTTGTTTTACCAGCTTTATGGATTTTTTATTTTTTAAAGAAAGATAAACACCCCGAGCCATTTGTATGGTTATTTATTACCTTTATTTTAGGAATTACTTCTGCTTTTTTGAGTTATTTTACCGAAGACATAGTTCACTCTTTTAATCTAAATAGAAATATTTTTTTCCTCCTTTCAGCTTTTATCGAAGAATTTTTTAAATTTTTAGTTGTTTGGGCTTTGATTTTCCCTCACAAAGTTTTTGACGAACCAGTTGATGCAATGGTGTATATGATGGTTTCTGCTTTAGGTTTCGCCTCAGTTGAAAATCTTTTTTATCTTTATAATTTAGATGGCTCTCAGTTTTGGATTTTATTTTTTCGTTTTCTGGGAGCAAATTTTTTACACATCTTAGCTTCAGCTCTTATAGGCTATGGTTATGGATATTCGATGAAAACTAAAAGAATGTTTCCCCTTTTTATTTCTTTTGCTAGTGGAGTTATTTTACATTTTCTTTATAATTTTGTTATAATAACTACAGGAGGTTTTATTTTGGTCTTTCCTTTTCTTTGGTCGGTTTTCTTAATTGTTCTTAGCGAATTAGATTTTTTGGTCCTTTACCATGAACGAAGCCGAACAACAACAAACTGAAATAGGAACCCTTAGTGTTGATGTTTATTTTAAAGATGATGAACTGATAATTGTCTCACCAATTGCCGGTGCGAGTTTGGAAAATATTGATATAATTATTCAAAGAGACATTTTGGTTATCAAGGGTGTGAGAATGCCGCCAGAAAATATTGAAGAAAGTTCTTATGAACACAAAGAGTGTTTTTGGGGACCATTCTCAAGAACAATTGCCTTGCCGAAAAATTTAGATACAGATCAGACGAGAGCTTATTATCATAACGGGATTTTAATGATTAAAATTCCTAAAAAGACTGAAACTGAAGCTAAAAGAATTGAGATTCAAGCAAGTGAATAAGCGTCCGTAGCTCAGTGGTTAGAGCACCGACCTTATAAGTCGGGGGTCGTTGGTTCGAATCCAACCGGACGCAATTAATTTAAAGAAAGAAACTTCGATAAAGTTTTTCAGTAATTGGAACTTTACCTTGATATTCCTCTAAAAATTTTTTTAAGAATTCTCTAACCTCTTCTTCGTTAACAAAAAATTCTTCTAAAGGAAAATGAAGACCAAAAGAAAAATGATTAGTGAAAAGAAAAATAAACTTTCTAAAGCCGTTATCAAAAATTTCAAAAGCATAAAACTTTTTCCAGGGGTAAAATTTTTTATCAAGATGGATACCTTTGTCGGTTAATTTAATATCCATAAGCCTGGGTTCATAAAAAGTTGGGTGAAAAAAGAAAATCAAAGCTATTAAGCCAATGATTAAAAGCCAAAAATCATTGGAAAAGATAGCGGTGATAATTGTTATACCAACAATTACACCCCAAAATAAATGCCACAAAAGATCACCATAAGGATGATGAATATGACTATAAGTTTTCCATCTGATTTCTAAAATTTCTTTGTCAGTGGTCATAATTCTATTATAATATATTTAAAAGTTGTGGATGAACAAGTATAATTTCCGCAAAATTGAAAAAAAATGGCAAAGGATTTGGCAGAGAAAAAAAGAACTTTGGCAGGCTTTTGATTTTTCGAGAAAATCAAAAATCTATATTTTAGATATGTTTCCTTATCCTTCGGGAGAAGGACTTCATGTTGGTCATGTTGAAGGCTATACCGCAACTGATATTTTAAGTCGATTTTATCGTATGAATGGTTATAACGTTTTACACCCGATGGGTTTTGATGCATTTGGTTTACCAGCTGAAAATTTTGCTTTAAAGATGAAGAAAAACCCAATGACTTTTGTTCCTAAAAATATCGAGCACTTTCGTCAGCAGATGAAATCTTTAGGTTTCAGCTATGATTGGCAAAGAGAAATTTCAACAACCGATCCTGAATATTATAAATGGACTCAACTTATCTTTTTAAAGATGTATCAAGCTGGTCTTGTTTATGAAAAAGAAGCTCCGATTAATTTTTGTCCTTCCTGTAAAACTGGTTTAGCTGATGAAGAAGCTGTTGGCGGAAGATGTGAAAGATGTGGTTCAGCAACAGAGATAAAATTTTTAAAACAGTGGCACATTAAAATAACTGCTTATGCGGATAGACTTTTAGAAGATTTAGAAGAACTTGACTGGCCAGAAAATGTTAAAGAAATGCAAAGGAATTGGATTGGGAAAAGCGAAGGTTACGAACTTTTATTTGATATTGATGGTTATGATGACAAAATTAATGTTTTTACAACAAGATTAGATACTATTTTTGGAGCAACTTTTATTGTTTTATCAATCCACCACCCGTTAGCTTTAAAAATAGCTAAACCGGATTATGTTTTAAACCTTGAGGAGTATATTCAGGAACAGTTAAAAAAAGAAAAACTCGGCATTTTTGATAAAGAATTAACCGGTGTTTTTACTGGCGCTTATGCTATTAACCCGATTAATAAATTTAAAATTCCAATCTGGGTTAGTAGTTATGTTTTAGGTCATTACGGAACCGGAGCAATTATGGGTGTACCGGCCCATGATGAACGAGACTATAAATTTGCAAAAAAATTTGGCTTAGAGGTTATTGAAGTTATCAAAGCAACCCAGAAAAAAAATTATGAACTACCATTTATTGAGGATGGTGTTTTAATAAATTCTAATGAATATACTGGCATTTCTAGTCAAGAAGCCAGAGAAAAAATTGGTCAAAAATTGATCAACGATGGTTTAGCGAAAAAATCTGTTTATTATAAATTAAGGGATTGGATTTTTTCAAGACAAAGATATTGGGGCGAGCCTATTCCTTTAGTTAGATGCCCTAAGTGTAAAGTTGTACCAGTTAAAGAAAAAGATTTGCCAATTCTTTTGCCAAAAGTTAAAAGTTATGAACCAACAGGTACTGGCGAATCACCTTTGAAAAATATTAAAAAATGGGTGAAAACAAAATGTCCTAAATGTAATGGACCAGCTGAAAGAGAAACTCAAACAATGCCTCAATGGGCAGGCTCTTGTTGGTATTATTTAGCCTATATTTTAAAACAAAAATCAAAAAATAAAAAACAAAAATATGAAATTATTTGGGATATAAAAAAACTAAAATATTGGCTACCGGTTGATTTATATGTCGGTGGTGTTGAACATGCTGTTTTGCATCTTTTATATGCTCGGTTTTGGCATAAATTTTTATATAATCTTGGCTGGGTACCAACAAAGGAGCCATTTAAAAGGTTATTTAATCAAGGTTTAATTTTAGGTCCTGATGGCCAGAAAATGTCAAAATCAAGAGGCAATGTTATTAATCCTGATGATGTTATTAAGGAATATGGTGCTGATGCTTTAAGGATGTTCGAGATGTTTCTTGGACCTCTGGAAGCTGAAAAACCCTGGTCAACAGAAGGTATTAAAGGCATTTCAAGATTTTTAAATAGGGTTTGGGATTTGGCGCAAAGAATAAAAATTCAAGATTCAAGAAGCAAGATTCAAGAAGATAAGGAATTAGATTATGAGCTTAATAAATTAATTTACGAAGTGTCTCAGGGAATTTTAAATCTAAGATTTAATGTTGTTATTGCGAAATTTATGATTTTTGAAGATTTCTTGAGAAAAAAAATAGAGGCAGGACGATTCATTGATAAAGAAAAATTTTTAACTTTCATCAAACTATTATTTCCTTTTGCTCCTTATTTAGCTCAAGAGATTTGGCAAAGATTTAACAAAAAGACATTGCTTGATTATGAAAATTGGCCTAAATATGATGAGAGACTTTTAAAAAAGAAAACTTTTAAATATGTTATTCAAGTTAATG
The DNA here is from genome assembly GCA_937934285.1 of Minisyncoccota bacterium. Classification (GTDB taxonomy): domain Bacteria; phylum Patescibacteriota; class Minisyncoccia; order UBA6257; family HR35; genus CALHPI01. Next base: position 8,318 of record CALHAT010000007.1, read on the forward strand.
GTAAAAAACGAGGATTTTTTGAAACGGAAAAAGAATCTTTAACCGAGAAAGAGATTAAGGAATTAGTTCAAAGTTTACCCTTATATGAGAAATATTTAAAAAAAGCAAAAATCAAAAAAATTATTTTTATCAAAGGTAAAGTTATAAATTTTGTTATTTAAAAATATGTTATAATATAAACAATTAGGAAGCGGCTGGTTGCTCTGTGCTATTTAGAACACAGAGAGGAAAGTCCGGACACCCACTAAAAAAAGGAGCTGTGGAAACACAGGAAAGCGAAAGCTTTCAAACTTACCACAGAGACTATACTATCCCGAGTTTTTTAATTCGGGGGAAAGGTGAAAAGTGAAGGGGTGTTCCTAATTAAAATTAGGAGCTACCTTTCTTCCTGGAAAAGCGATTTTCCAGGATGGTAAGTTTCTCCTGGGTGCAAGGCCGTGCCCTTGATTTTTTAAGGGAGTGCCGCTAGAGGAAAGGAGCAATCCTTTTCGTAAGATAGATAACCAGCTAAGAACAGAATCTGGCTTACTACTTCCTAATTTTTAAAATTAGTTTTTCAATTTAAATGGCTGGTCATTCTCATTGGGCGCAAGTTAAACATAAGAAAGCGGTTGTTGATTCCAAAAGAGCCCAGATAATTAGTAAGCTTTTAAGAGCTGTTACTATTGCTCTGCGCGAAGGTAATAATCCCGAAACTAATCCCAAATTAAGAGCAGCTATTGAAAGAGCTAAAGAATTTCAAGTGCCTTTAGAAAATATTGAAAGAATTCTCAAAAAGTCAGAATCATCGGAAAACAAACTTGAAGAAGTTATTTATGAAGCTTATTTAGATGAAGTTCAACTTTTGATAAAAGCAATTACTGATAACAAAAATCGAACTCTAGGTGAGCTCAAGCATCTTTTAAATAGTTTTGGCGGAAGGTTAGCTGAGCCGGGTTCAGTGAAATGGAATTTTCAAGAAAGAGGAGTTGTTGTTGTTTCTAAAGAAAATAGCGAACAAGCTTTAGAATTTAGTTATTTATTTCAAGATATCGACGAAAAAAATGGGGATATTTTGTTGATTACTGAAGTAAAAAATTTAAATGATTTAAAAAAGAAACTTGAGGAGAACAAAATAAAGATCAAGGATTCTTACATTGAGTTAAGACCCACAAATATTATTAAAAATTTAGATGAGAATAAAAGGGAAAAACTTAATAAATTTATAGAAGAAGTTTTAAATTTAGATGATATTGAAGAAGTTTTCACGAATATTTAAAAATCTTGACATTAAATCAATTTTAAGTAAAATAAAAATTAAACAATTTAAAAGTCGCTTATTAATTTTTTGTTTTGTTAAAAATGTCAATTTTGAAATTTAAAGCTCAAACCGAGGAGGATGAAGAGGAACTCTTTGAAGAAGATTGGGAAGAAAAAGAATGGGAAAAAGATGAAAATGAAGAAGAGAGTGAAGAAGAATGGTTCGATGAAGAACCAGAGGAAGAATTTGAAGAGCCAGAGCTTGAGGAATAAATTTAATTTGTTAGTTACAAACCCCTCCTTAAAATTAGGAGGGGTTTTAAAATTGTTAAAATTTATTTATGTATAAATTAATAATTCCAAAATTAAAAGATAATGAAAAAGTTATTCAAAAAATTTTGCAAATTTTCCCACGAATTAGGATTTTTCTTTTAAGCGGAAGTTTAGGTTCAGGTAAGACAACCTTAATTCAACAAATAGCCAAATTTTTAAAAATTAAAGAAAGATTAACAAGCCCAACATTTATTTTGTGGCAAAAATATGAATTTAAATACAAAAAAAAAGCTTATTACTTCAATCATTTAGACCTTTATCGTCTTAAAGCTAAAGATATCTTGAAAATTAATTTAAAAAAGGAAATTGAAAATAAAAATAATATCTTTTTTATTGAATGGGGAGAAAAATTAAGACCCTGGCTTAAGAAAAAAAGAAAAAAATACTGCCACATTATTATTAAAAAAAGCGGTCGTCAACGGATATTTTTTTTAAAATGAGAGTTTGTTTAATCGACGCCAATGCTTTAATCTATAGAATTTATCATGCTCTGCCGCGGCTTGAAGATTTACAAGGAAGGCCAATTCAAGCTGTTTATGGATTAGCTAATATGCTTTTAAAATTTTTGTCTCAAGAAAAATTTGACTATATTTTTGCTTTATATGACCGGCCGGAACCAACAGTCCGTCATCAAGTTTTTAAAGAATATAAAGCAACCCGACCACCTGTAGCCGATGATTTAAAAATTCAAATTTCCCTCTCGCAAAAGATATTTTTAGCTTTTAACATCCCGATTATTGAAAAAGTAGGTTATGAAGCTGATGATTTGATTGCTACTTTAAAAGAAAAATTTACTTCCTTAGCTAATGAAATTATCATTTTAAGCGGTGATTTAGATACTTTACAGCTTGTTGATGAAAAAACAAAAGTTCTGACAATGAAAAAGGGAATTACCCAAACAGAAATTTATACTCCTGCAAAAGTTAAAGAAAGATTCGGGATTTTGCCAAATCAAATTCCAGATTATAAAGCTTTAGTTGGTGATGCCTCAGATAATATTCCGGGAATACCCGGAATTGGTCCAAAAACAGCTTCTGGTCTTTTAAATAAATATTTAAATCTCGTAGGAATTATTAAAGCAGCTCAAGAGAAAAAAATAAATCTGGATTTAGCTAAAAAAATTATTGACAACAAAGAGAAAATTTTATTTCACCGCGATCTCGTTATTCTCAGAAAAAATCTCGAGATTGATGAAAAACTTCTTCAGGCTTATTCAGGATTTAAAAATGAAGACTTAATTTTGGTTTTTAAAGAATTCGGTTTTAAAAGTTTAATCCAAAGACTTAAACCAACTATTTTTACTTTTGTTCCAGCTAAAAAAGAAAAAGAAGGAGATATTTATGAAATTAACTCGCCTTTTTTCTTTTTGGTTGATAAAGATAAAATCAAAATAGTTGATGGTTCCGAAGAAATAAAGATTTTAACTAAAGATAAATTAAAAGATCTTATAAATCTCCCCTGGTCAAAATTTACTTATGATTTAAAAAATATTTTTAAAGAGCTTTTTGTTAGTGATTTTTATTTCGATAAAAAAATCGACCTCAATAAAATTTATGATTTAAAGATAATTTTTTGGCTTTTGCATCCTGAAAAATCTAAGCCTTCTTTGGAAACAATTATTTCTTATTTTAATCCCGAAGCTCAGGAAAAACTTTCTTCAGCCTTTTCTGTAAGCCAAATTCTAGTCCAAAAGCTCAAGGAGGAAAAATTGTCTTCTTTATATTTTGAGATTGAATTACCTTTAATTCCGATTTTAGCGCGAGCTGAACTTCGAGGTTTAAAAATTAACCTCCAGGCTTTAAAGAATTTTGAAGAAAAATTAAAAGAGCAAAATAAGGAAATTCTAAAAGTAATTTTTGAACTTGCTGGCGAAAAATTTAATCCCAATTCACCTTTACAATTAAGAAAGATTTTGTTTGAAAAATTAAAAATTAAAACCAAAGGTCTTAGCAAAACAAGCAAGGGCGAAATCTCAACCCAGGAAGCTGATCTTTTAAAAATTATTCATCTCCATCCGATTATTGAAAAGATTATTTCTTATCGCAAAATCAATAAATTTTTAACAACTTATACAAGTTCGCTTTTAAAAGCTTATAATCCGCAGACTCAAAGAATTTATACTCTTTTTGAACAAACAGGTTCAGCCACTGGAAGAATTATTTCCGAAAACCCTAATCTTCAAAATCTACCTTTGACTGGAGATTTAGCTCGGACTTTAAGAAAAGTTTTTGTCAGCCAAGAAAACTTTATTTTTCTTTCCGGTGATTATTCTCAATTGGAGCTCCGTCTTTTAGCCCATTTAAGCCAAGATGAAAACCTAATTTCAGCTTTTTTGCAAAATATCGATATTCATTCACAAACAGCCAAAACACTTTTTGGCGATGATTCACCTGAAAATAGACGCAAAGCTAAAATAATCAACTTTGGCATTGTTTATGGGATTACACCTCGAGGTTTAGCCGAAAGACTTTTGATTCCAGTTTCTCAAGCAACAAAATTAATTGAAAAATTTTTCTATTTTTATCCTCAGGTGAAAAAATTTCGAGAAGATTTAATTAATTTTGCGCAAACTTACTCTTATGTAGAAACTCTTTTTGGTCGCAAAAGATTTATCCCGGAGATTGCTTCCCAAAGCTATCGGGAAAGAAAAGCGGCTGAAAGAATAGTTTTTAATATGCCTATTCAAGGACTTGGCGCTGATCTTTTAAAAAAGGCTTTAATTGAGATTGATAAAGAGATTTTTAAAAAAAACTTGGGAGACAAGGTTTTCTTTATTCTTCCAATCCATGACGAGATTATTTTCGAAATTAGAGAAGAAATTAAAAAAGAATTTAGAAGTATAATTAAAGAAAAGATGCAAAATGTCTATAGACTAAATGTCCCCTTGGAAGTAAAAATTAAAGAGGGGAAAAATTTGGAAGAATTACAACCATGATTGATAAAATTAATAAGTTTTTAAATAAACCAGAAAATATATTATTAATTTTACTAAGTTTATTAATTATTTTATTAACTTTTATTCTATTTCTTGGCGATTTCAATTTAATCAAGATATTAATTTTCGTTTCTTTGATTTTTGTAGTTTTTAGTATGATAACCCTAATTTATCTTTTAAGAATTCCTAAAGAAGAAAAAATAAATTTATTTATGGTTTTCCAAAATTTTTTAGATTATCTTCTTGAAGGAGTAGCGATTTATGATGAAAATTTTAAAATTATTTTTGTTAATAATGCTTTAGCGAAATTAGTCGGTTTATCTAAAAGTGATTTTAACAATTTAACGGTTGATGAATTAATGTTAAAAAATCCTAAATACGAGATGTTGGCTAATATTTTTTTTCCTTTTATTAATAACACTTCGTTAACAATATTAAACAAAGACCCCGAAAAAATTAAGGTTACCTTCGCCTCTCCTAACGAAAAACATCTTATTATTAGTTATTTTGATTTAGAGTTAGATAAACCCTATAAACTTAGAATAGTTTTAGATATTACTGAAAGCACTATCGAAGAACAAAGAAGATTAGAATATTTAAGACTAGCCTCCCACAACTTGTTAACACCTCTTAATCAATTGAGATGGTACCTCGAATCTATGAACTTAGAAGAATTATCGGAAACCAATAAAGAAGCCGTAAGGTCATCATTAAGCATTTTAAAAACTCTTTTAATTTTCACCGACTCGATAATAAATTTTGTGAAAATAGAAACCGGGGGTTTTGCTTTAAAAGTTGAAGAGATTAATTGTGAAGAAATATTTTTAAATATTCTAGAACTTTTAAAAGAAAAAATCGCTCAAAAAAAACTTAAAGTTAATTTAGAAATTACCGAGGGAGAAAACAAAGCTTTAGGAGACAAAGGTCTTATTTTTGCTGCTTTATATTCTTTAACTGAAAACGCAGTAATTTATAATAAAAACGGAGGATTTGTTAATATAATTTTAAAAAAAATGCCTAAAAGGCCTTATTTAGAAATAATTATTCAAGATACAGGGATTGGAATGGATAAAAATGATTTAGACAATCTTTTTAAAAAATATTATCGCGGAAAAAGAGCTCGAGAATTAGCTTTGACTGGTTACGGAATAGGTTTGTATAACGCCAAAATGATTATAGATTTACATGGTGGTGATATTAGTATTGATTCCAAAGTTGATCAAGGTACAAAGATAACCTTGCATTTGCCTTTAGATATTAATCTTATTCCCCACGAAATCAAAGAAAAAAATGACTCTTAGAGTCCGCTTTGCACCTTCGCCGACTGGCAAGCTTCATTTAGGTGGAGCTCGAACTGCTCTTTTTAATTTTTTATTTGCCCGCTCACAAAACGGAATTTTTATTTTAAGAATCGAAGATACCGATAAAGAAAGGTCAACCAAAGAATTTGAAGAAGATATTATTGAAAGTTTAGATTGGTTAGGACTTCACTGGGATGAAGGACCAGTTCGTCAAAGCGAAAGAATTGATTTATATCAAAAAATTATCGAAGAACTTCTAAATAAAGATTTGGCTTATTTTTGTTTTTGTTCTAAAGAAGAGCTTGAGATTCGTCGTCAAGAACAATTAACTCGTGGTGAAGCACCACGGTACCCCGGGACTTGTCGAAATTTGACTAAAAAAGAAGCTCTTGACAAAATTTCGCGAAAAGTGCCTTATGTAATTAGATTAAAAGTGCCGGAAAAAATAATAACTTTTAAAGATTTTCTAAGAGGTGAAATTCCAGCCGATTATCGCCAAATTGGAGATTTTGTTATTGCTAAAAAAGAAGATGAGCCCTTATATGTTTTGGCTAATACTGTTGATGACCATTATCAAGGAATAACCCATGTTATTCGTGGTGAGGAATTTTTATCAACAACCCCAAAACAACTTTTAATTTACAAATATTTAGAATGGCCAGAGCCAATTTTTGTTCATTTGCCCTTAGTTTTAGGTCAGGACCGTAGTAAACTTTCGAAAAGACACGGTGCCAAAAGTATTAGTGAGTATCGTGAAGAAGGTTATCTTCCGGAAGCAATTTTAAATTTCATTGCTCTTTTAGGCTGGCATCCGGAAAAAGACCGTGAAATAATTTCTTTAGAAGAAATGATTAAAGAATTTAAATTAGAAAAACTTCATAAATCACCAGCAATTTATAACACCTCCAAACTGAATTATTTCAACAAACATTATTTGAAAATAAAAAATAACGATGACTTAATTTCTTTATTAAATTTTTCAGATTATGGTAAATGGCAAAATAGAAATTTTTTAGCTAAAAATAGTAATTCTTATTCTTATGAAAAGGTTTTAAAAATTATTGAACTTGGCAAAGAAAGAGCTACTCTATTAAAAGATGTTTTGCCTTCAGTTAATTTCTTTTTTGAAGATTTCGATTATCCTTCACAACTTTTAATTTGGAAAGAGGTTTCTAAAAATAAAATCAAAGAAAATTTAATTTTAATTAAAAAAGAATTTGCTAAAATAAAAGATGAAGATTTTACTTCGGAAAAAATCAAAGAGATTTTAGATAATTTAGCACCACAAAGCAAAGGTGAATTTTTTTGGCCTTTAAGAGTTGCTTTATCAGGTAAAGATGCTTCACCGCCACCATTTGATTTAGCTGAGGTTTTTGGTAAAGAAAAAACAATTGCTTTAATTGACAAAGCTATTAACAAATTATGATAACAACATTAATTAAATGGACATTTTGGCTAATAATTATTTTGATTATTTTTGCTATTTTACCAAAAGAAATTTTAGATAAGTTGAAACAATTTTTCAATTGGGATGTTTTTTTCAATACTTTAAAAATTGGTTTTAATAATTTAATGAGATTTTTAAAAGAAGCTCTGGGTATTGACTTTAATCAATTTCTTTTAAAATTAAAAACAACTTTCGGAATTGATTTAATAGCTCTTTGGTCGGCTATCAAAATTCTTTTAAGCAATCTTTTTGAGAAATTAGCTAATTTCTTTAAATGAACTCCCGAACTATTTTACTGATTACTTTTTCGATTTTAGCCTTTTTAGGTTTAGTAATTATTTTTACAAAAAAGTTTTCTTTAGGTATGGATGTTGCTGGTGGTACAATTTTAACTTACAATCTTGACCTTTCGCAAACTGAAAAAAATAAAATTAAAGAAACCTTAGAACAAACTAAAGATTTGATTGAAAGAAGAATAAATTTTTTAGGTGTGGCTGAATTTTTTATTAGTTATTCAGAATCAGGAAGAATTTTGGTTGAAATTCCCAATATCAAAGATCCAGAAGCAGCAATTCAAATTATTGGCGAAACACCAGTTTTAGATTTTCGTGTTCCCAAAACTGAATCAACCTCTACGGAAAACTTTAATTTTGTTAAAACAGAACTCACTGGCCGATATTTACAAAGAGCCGAAGTTGCCTATAATCCTCAAACTCTCGAACCTTATGTTTCGCTTTATTTTGATCCTCAAGGAGCAAAAATTTTTAAAGAATTAACTCAAAAATATCTTGGTCAGCCAATTGCTATTTATCTTGACAATCAATTAATCAGTGCACCGATAGTAAGAGAAGTTATCGAAAATGGTCAAGCGCAAATAACTGGTAAGTTTACCTTAGAAGAAGCAAAGACCTTAGCTCGAAGATTAAATCAAGGAGCTTTACCAGCACCGCTTTCATTAGAAGCAGTTTCAGTCGTTAATCCAGTTTTGGGTGAAAAATTTTTAAACTTAGCTATCAAAGCCGGAATTTTAGGAACAATCTTGGTGATTTTTTTTATGATTGCGATTTACGGTTTTAATGGTGTAATTGCTTCGATTGCTCTTACTCTTTTCATTCTTTATAATTTAGCTTTCTATAAAATTTTAAATGTTACCATTTCTTTAGCATCTTTAAGCGGGTTTCTTTTAGCAATTGGTATGGCTGTTGATGCTAATATCTTAATTTTTGAGAGAACCAAAGAAGAAATCAAGAGGGGCTTGAACATAAAAGAAGCCTTAGAAGAAGGTTTTGAAAGAGCCTTCCCATCAATTAGAGATTCAAATACCACAACCATAATTTCAGCTTTGGTTATCTATTTTTTAGCAACCTCATTTGTTAAAGGCTTTGCTCTAACTTTATTTTTGGGGACCTTAATCAGTTTTTTAACAGCTGTCTTTTTTACCCGGTCACTTTTTGAAATTTTAAAAAAATGAATTTTGTTCAAAAAAGATTATTTTTTTATTTTTTAAGCTTTATTTTGATAATTTTCGGCTCTTTGGGTTTTTATATTTTTCAGCCGAATTTAGGCATTGATTTAATTGGTGGTCAGATTTTAGAAGTTAAGACAAAGGCTGATGTTAAAAAGTTAATTTTTGATCTTAAAATAAAAGCTAATGTTTTTGAAACCAAAGAAAGTTTTCTTATTAAAAGCCCTCAAAATTTAAATCAAGTATGGCAAGAGATTCGAAAGATTGATCTTCAAGCGCAAAGATTAAGATTTGAATCAATTAGTTCAAGTTTGAGTGCTGAGCTCAGAAAAAAAGCGTTTCTAATGATATTTATTGTTCTTTTAGCGATTGCTACTTATGTTGCTTTTGCTTTTTATAAATTAAAAAATCATTTTTCAATTTTTAATTTAGCTTTTGTTGTTGTCTTTACTCTTTTTCACGATATTTTCGGAGCAACCGGCTTTTATCTTCTGTTAGCAAATTTTTTCAATTTTGATTTAGATATTAAATTTATAACTGCTTTGCTCATTGTTGCTGGTTTTTCAGTCCATGATACAATTGTTGTTTTCGACCGCTTGCGAGAAAATATTTTAAAACAAGGAAGACTGGATAAAACTAAAAAAGAAGAGATTTTTAATTCAAGTATCCACCAAACCTTAAGAAGATCAATTTTTACTTCATTAACAACTGTTTTAGCTATCCTGCCTTTAACCTTGATTATTCCTGATTTAAGAGCTTTTCTTTTAGCAATTCAGATCGGAATTATTATTGGTACTTATTCTTCAATCTGTTTAGCTACTCCTCTTTTATATGAAACTCATCGCTCTTAAACATTTCTTTGTTAATCAAAACTTTTCTTGGTTTTGATCCTTCTTGAGGTCCAACAATCCCCCTTTCCTCCATTAAATCTAAAAGACGAGCTGCCCGAGCATAACCAATTTTTAATCTCCTCTGCAGTAGTGAAGTTGAAGCTTTACCAGCCTCTAAAACAATCCTTACTGCTTGATCGAAAAGTTCCTCGTCTTCAGCTTCTTCATCAAAGCTAATAATCTTTTTCTCGAATTCTTCCAAAGAAATTGTTGGTTTTTCAAACTCAGATACTTTTTCTGCTTGTTCTTGCCAAAAACTAACAATTTTATAAATTTCGTTTTCATTGATTAATGGTGCCTTAACCCTCAGTGGTCGGTGCAGAGTAGTTGAAATGAAAAGGCCATCACCAGAACCAATTAATTTTTCAGCACCTCCGGTGTCTAAAACAGTTCGAGAGTCAACATAGGAAGCAACTTTAAAGCAAATTCGATTAGGAATGTTAGCCTTAATAAGACCGGTAACTATCTCAACCGACGGTCTCTGAGTTGCTAAAACCAAATGAATCCCGGTTGCTCTAGCCATTTGTGCCAATCTTAAAATCATTGATTCAATGCTTGAACCGTAAGTCAACATTAAATCAGCCATTTCATCAATGATTAAGACAATCCTGGGCATTACTTTTTCTTTTTTGAGAATTTGTTTTCGATTGTAAGCATCGATATCTCGACTTTTTGTTTCTTGCAAAATTTTAAATCTTTCTTCCATCTCTTCAATAAGCCAATTAAAAACCCCCAAGGTCTTTTTAACTTCAACAATCGGTTCTAACAAAAGATGAGGCAGATCAGAGTAATTAATAAGCTCAACTCTTTTGGGATCAATTAAAATTAAATTTAGAGTTTCCGGGGTGTTTTTCATTAAAAGAGAAATTAAAAGAGAATGAATAAAAATTGATTTACCACTGCCAGTTGCTCCGGCAATTAAAAGATGCGGCATCTTGGCTAAATCAGCAAAAAGAACATTGCCATCAATTTTTCGACCAATAGGAAAGAGCAATAAACCTTCGTTTTTTAAAAATTCTGATTCTCTTAAAAGATTGCCCAAGCGAACATCAGCAGTTTTTTTATTAGGGACCTGAATGCCCAAGACTGCTTTGCCGGGAACAGGTGTTTCAATAATTAAATTAGGGGTACCCAGAGCCAGACCCAGATCTGATTGATAGCTTAAAATTTTCGAAAGCTTGATTCCCTCTCCGGGTTTGATTAAAAATCTTGTAATCGCTGGACCAACTTCAACATCAACAATTTCAACTTTTAAACCGAAGTTTTCTAATGTTTTTTGAATAATTTGTGAGGTTGATTTTATATCTGGAGCTAAAACTTCTTCCTTGGCTTGGGATAAAAGTTCAATTGGTGGTAGTTGCCAAATACTCTTAGGTATTATTTTCCGAGTTTTTAATTTAATTCTTTCTTTTACCTGGTTATTGTTAGTAATTTCTTTTTTAACCTGTTTAATCGGTTCAGAAGTTGCTACTGGTACTTTAATAACTCTTTTTTCAAATTCCTCTAGTTTTTCTGTTGAAGTTTTAAAAATCGATTTAATAATTTCGAAAAGTTTTTCTTCTAAAAAAAGCCATGAAGCAAAAACAAGAAAAATAAAAGAAAAAACTACTAAGCCATAAAAACCAATATATTTAGATAAATAAAGAACTAAATCTCCTAAAGCGCCGCCTTCTCGAAAAAGAATATGGAAATAAAAATCTAAAACAATAATAAGGATAAAAATAGCACAAAAATATTTTAAAATTTTAAACCACTCAGGTTTAAATAACAACAAAACCCCTAAAAAAAATAAAAAAACCGGCACCAAGAAACGGGACCAACCAAAAATTTCACTAAGAAAAATTTTTATTTTGCTTGTTAAAGATCCACCATCGCTAATTAAGCTTATAATAAGAATTAGCGAAAGGAAAATTAAGAACCAGCCAAGCATTGGTTTAGTAGTCTCTGTTGTTAATTTTTCGAACAAAAATTTCCAGAAATTTGTCGATTTTTTATTATTTCTTTTTGCCATTTTCTTAAATTATAAATAAATTATGGTTATGATTCAAAATCCAGATGCTTTTAGAAATTATGAGATTTTAGAAAAATTTACTGCCGGCCTTCAACTTAAAGGTTTTGAGGCTAAGGCAATTTTTTCTGGCAAAGGGAGTCTAAAAGGAGCCTATATCTCTCCATGGCAAAATGAGCTTTACTTAAAAAATTTTTATCTCCCTCCTTATCAAGAAAAAAATACTCCTAAAAATTACGAATCAAGAAGACCAAGAAAACTTTTATTAAAAAGAAACGAAATAGATTATCTAATTAACAAGTTAAAAGAACGGGGGAAAACACTGATTCCTTTAAAAATTTTTAACCAAAATCGGTTAATCAAGGTTGAAATAGCCTTGGTTAAGGGTTTGAAAAAATATGAAAAAAGAGATAAAATTAAAAAAAGGGAATGGCAAAGACAAAAAGAGCGATTTTTAAAAAGAGAAAGAATAAAATGAGAAACAAGATAATTTTTTTATTATTTTCGATTTTCTTGTTATCAAATTTAGTTCTTGCCCAGTCATCGGGTTTTGATTTACTTAAACATAAATCAATGAAGATTATTCTAAATATCATAAGATTTCTTTTTACTTTTTTAATGATTTTAAGTAGCGCTCTTCTAATTTTTTTGGGTATTAAATATATGATGGCTAAAGAAAAAGTTGAAGAGATTCATCGTTCTTTTATTTTTTTGATTTTAGGTATTGTCTTATTGATCACTTCTTTCTTTATTCCTAATTTTATTAAAAGTTTTGTTGAAAATGCAATCCAATGAAAATTGTAATTCTTGGTGGTGGTACAGGACTTTCTAATATTTTGACTGGACTCAAGAATGAGTATGGTAGGACAATTTCAAGATTAACAGCTATAGTAACCGTTACGGATTCTGGCGGAAGTTCTGGTATTTTAAGAAAAGTTTATGATATCCCGGCTGTCGGCGATTTAAGAAACTGTCTTATATCTCTTTCTAAAATTGATAATTATGTAAAAAAATTTATGCAATACCGTTTTTCTGAAGGGAAATTAACCGGGCATCCCTTGGGTAATTTATTTTTAGTTGCTTTAATCGAAACTGAAGGAAACATTTTAAAAGCAATAAAAAAAGCCTCAAAAATTTTAAATATTGTTGGCGAAGTGATTCCCTCAAGTTTTGAAAAAGTTGAACTGGTAGCTAAATTCGAAGATGGAAGTATTATTGAAGGCGAAGAAGCAATAACAAATTACGGTTTATTAAGTAAATCAAAAATAAAAAGTTTGAAAATAAAACCAGAAAATGCCAGGGTTCCCAAAGAAGCTTTAAAAAGAATTTTGGAAGCTGATTTAATTTTATTTGGACCAGGAAGTTTGTATACCAGTATTTTAGCGAGTGTTCTTTTAAAAAAAATTAAAGAAGCTATTGAAAAATCTAAAGCTTTAAAAGTTTTTATTGTTAATTTATTAACCCAACCAGGAGAAACAGATAATTTTTCGGCAAGTGATCATTTAAAAGAATTTATGAGAATCTCCGGTATTTCTAAAATTGATATTGCTATTTTAAACAAACAAAAACCTTCCTCGAAAACGATAAAAAAAATTTTAGAAGAAAATAAAAAATTGGTTGATAGTGATGTCGATAATATTAAAAAGATGGGGGTTAAAGTTTATTTAGGTAATTTAATTAATGAAAAAGATGTTTATTTCAAACATCATCCTTTAAAACTAAAAAATCTTCTTTTTAAAATAGTCAAAGAGCAAAATATTCTGGTATAATATTAAAATGGCAGAGAAAAAAAGAAATTTAGTAAAATTAAAATGTGAAAACTGCAAAAAGATAAATTATTATCTCTGGAAGAAAAAAAGCGCTGAATACAAATTGAATTTAAAGAAATATTGTAAATATTGCAAAAAGCACACCGTCCACAAAGAAGCAAAAAAATAAAGTTTTAGTCCCTAGCGGCTAAGGGCTAGCGGCTGAGATGGGGGAGTAGCTCCAACTGGTAGAGCGGCGGTCTCCAAAACCGCAGGTTGCAGGTTCGAATCCTGCCTCCCCCGCAAAAATAAAAATTCCAATTCCTAATGACTAAATAATTCTTAATTAATATACTACTTTACCAATAATATCTTTTTTTTCAACAAAACCAAACTGGGTGCTGTCTAAGGAACCATAAATAAGATTTCCCAAAAGCAAATAAGCTCCCTCAGGAATTTTACCTTGATAAGATTTCTCATATATTCTAAGTAAGTTGAATTTTCGTCTATCTGAGATTAGATATGGTTTATTTTCAAAATTTCTTAAAATTTCTCCATTAATAAGAATATACCAGCCACCTTTTCCTGTTTCTATTATTCTAAAACTATCACCAGGAATTCCTTTGACAATTTTTATTAGAGGAGCGCTATTACCAGCATAAGAATATAGGACTATATCATTCCTTTTAATCTGATTACATTGATAATAATTAAGAAGAATTTTAATTTCTTGACCATTTTTTATTAAAGGTTCCAAAGAACTGCCTCGAACTATTCTTTTTTCTATATTTATCTCGCATTGTTGGTTGTTATTCTGATTTTTAGGAATTTTTTTAATTTGTTGATAAGAAAATACTTGTTTCTGGAGTTTTTGTCCTAAAGCAAACACAAAAATCGCTATACCCATAACTATAAATAGAAAATAGATTAAATTTTTTATTCGTACCATTCCACAATAACAAGTCCAGGTGCACCATTTCCTCCTGCATAGCCAGAATAATAACCTCCTGTGCCCCCTCCACCGCCAGCACCATAACCTTGAGCATTTTGTCCTGCATCGCCGCCTATACCAAAAAGCGTACCAGCACCACCACCACCACCACCAGTACCAGCACCACCACTTGCACCTGGTATATACATTGTAGGATCCATTGTTGGTACATTACCATTAGGCGTCCCACCCCTATTTCTGGGACTACCACCGCTACCACCATAAGGAGGATTATAATAACCAGCACCACCACCACCACCACCTCTACCACCCCGAGCTATTAATTTGTTTCCAAAAGAAGAACTGCCACCACTTCCTCCCCCCATACCGCCTTGATTTAGTTGACCACCCGAGCCACCAGAACCACCGCTTCCAACCGTGATAGGAATATTTTCACCTGGTGTAACTGGCACTAATATTCTATAAAGCACT
>CALHAT010000008.1 GCA_937934285.1 Minisyncoccota bacterium
AGACGATTTTGATATTTTAATCACTACCGCTAATTTCTTACACCGCAATTTTGATTCTTTGCCTAAGAATTTTGATTTGGTTTTTATTGATGATGCCGATGCCTTGGTTAGACAACCAAAAAACATTGACAAAATTCTAAAACTTATTAAATTTACTGATGATGAGATTGAGGAAGCTCTGAAAATTATTGATCAAAAAAGAAAGGCGAAAAACCGAGAAGATTGGTTAAAAATAAAGAATCAAGATTCAAGAAGTAAGATTCAAGAAAAAGGAATGATTATTGCTGCGTCAGCAACTTTAACTCCCAAAACAAAAAGAATCGCTCTTTTTAGCGAGCTTTTAGTTTTTGAGATTGGTTCAGCAACAACCTATTTAAGAAACATAGAAGAAATTTATGAAGAGGTCAAAAAAGAAAATTTATGGGAAAAATCTGTTTCCTGGATAAAAAAATTAGGTTCTGGTGGTTTTGTTTTTTTAAGTGATGATTTTTCTAAAGAAGATTTAAATAATTATTTAAAATTTTTAGAGGCAAATAAAATCTCGGCAATCTCTTATGAAAAATTTAATGCTAAAAATAAAGAAAAATTTTTAAATGATGAAATTGCCGTGATTGTTGGTTTTAGTAATATTAGAAACCCTTTAACTCGGGGCATTGATTTGCCTCAAAAAGTTAGATATGCTCTTTTTGTTGGTATTCCTAAATTTAAAATCCCTCTCAAAAGTTCTTATTCACCGCTTCATCTTTTTTTATTAGGACTTTCTTTAAGAGAAATTTTAGAAAATGAGGAAAAAAATTTAATTGAAAAAAATTTAAATTTTTTAAAGAAAATATCTTTTTTAAAAGAAGAGCAAGTTTTAGCTGATGAAAATTTAAAAAATAAATTAGAACCGATTAAAAAAATTTATGACCAATTTCTTGAAGATAAAAATTTAATTAATAAAATAGAAAAACATCCACGACTTACTTTAGAAATTCAAAAAGATTCTCTTTATTTAATTGTTTCTGATCCACGGGGCTATCTTCAAGCTTCAGGAAGGACTTCAAGACTTTTTCCCTTGGGACTAACAAGGGGGTTAAGTTTGATTTTAGCTGAAAATTTGAAAGTTTTAAAACATTTAGAAGATAAATTGAAAATTTTAGGTTATGACCCTCAATTTAAAGATATTCGAAAGATTGATTTAAGCAAAGTTTTAACGGCAATTGGCAAAGACCGAGAAATTGTTAAAAGAGTTTTGCAAGGTGAAGAGTTTGTTTTTCAAGATCCGATTGAAACTTGTTTAGTTATTGTTGAATCACCAACTAAAGCAAGAACAATTGCTAATTTTTTTGGTCGGCCAGCAAGAAGAATAAAGAACAAAATTAATTTTTATGAAGTTTCTTTAGGAAATCTCCATTTAAACATCTGCGCAACCTTAGGACATTTTACTGATTTAGTTCATAAAGATGGTTATTATGGAGTTAAAAAAGAAAATGGAAGTTTTATTCCCGTCTTTCAGCCATTTAAAATATGCTCACAGTGTCAAAGGCATTTAGACGAAGATGAAAATGAGTGCCCTGTTTGTAAAAATAGAGAATTTTTAACTAAAAATGAATTAATTGAAAATTTACAAAAAATTGCCAGTGAAGTTGATAAAGTTTATTTAGCGCCTGATCCTGATAGCGAGGGCGAAAAAATTGCTTTTGATTTATTTACCTATCTTTATCCTTATAATCAAAATATTTTTCGCATTGAACTTCACGAAATTACCCGCAGTGATTTTTTAAGAAGAATTAAAGAACCTCGTCAAATCGATTTCAATTTAGTTAAATCACAGTTAGTAAGGCGGATTGTTGACCGCTGGTTAGGGTTTAAATTGAGCCAAGAGATTCAAAATTATTTTAAAAATTTAAATTTATCAGCCGGCCGAGTCCAAACGCCGGTTTTAGGTTGGATTTTGGAAAAAGAAAAGAGAATTAAAGAAAAATATTATCTAATTAGAGTTGGGTTTAATGGAAAAACTTTAACTTTTACAACTGAAAATGAAAATTTAGTTAAAGAACTTAAAAGAAAATTTAAAGAAGGTGATTTAAAAATTAAGATAAAAATTTTAGAAGAAAAAGAAGAAGTTTTAAATCCTCTGCCTTCTTATGAAACCGGTGAGCTTTTAAAAGATGCTTTTGCCTTTTTCAAATTTGATACTCCAACAACAATGAGATTGGCTCAAGAACTTTTTGAACAAGGTCTAATTACTTATCATCGAACTGACTCGGTTTATATTTCTGAATTTGGAAGAAATGTTGCTCGCGAATATCTTGAAAAGAAAAATTTGGGTGATTTAATTTATAAAAGAAGTTGGGGAGAGATTGGAACGCACGAAGGCATTAGGCCAACAAGACCCTTAGATGTCCAAGATTTAATTGAAGAAGCAATTATCTCCGGTCAAAGAAATTTAACTAAAAAACACCTCCAGCTTTATGGACTGATTTTTAATCGCTTTTTAAGCTCACAAATGAAACCAGCTAAGGTCTTGAAAGCAAAAGTAAAAATAGCCTTAGAAAACTTGACTAAAGAAGATAATTTTTATTTAAAAATTTTAGAAGAAAATTGTTTGAAGTATTTTCGCAATTTAAGACAGATTGATTTAGAACCAGGCGAATTTTCTTTAGAAAGTTTAAAAATCAAAAAGACATCAAAAGAATTTCATTATACTCAGGGAGAAATAATTGAGGAAATGAAAAAAAGAGGTTTGGGTCGGCCTTCAACTTATTCTATTATTATTGAAACCCTTTTAGAAAGAAAATATCTCCTTTCTCGTTCAGGCTATTTAATTCCAACAAATTGGGGCGAAAAAATCTATGATTATTTAATTAAAAGATATCCTGAACTTATTTCGGAAAACTTTACCGTTCAACTTGAAAAAGAAATGGATTTAGTAACTGAAGGCAAAAAAGATTATCAAAAAATTTTACAGAAAATTTATAAAGAAATAGAACAAAAACATTAATCTTCAATCTCAATTTTCAAAAATAAACTTTACTCTACTAACTTATACGATCGTGAAAGTTGGTAGACAGAGATTTAAGTTTAATTAAATGTTATAATTTCAATGAGATGGATTTATTGACTTTAGAAAGAAAATTAAAAAATTTAGTTAAAAAGGAATTAGATAAAAAAACAGCACTCACGATTAATGAAAAATTAAGAGTTTTTTTGAATTTTGAAAAAGAGTACGGCGATTACTCGTCCAATTTAATTTTTCTTTTAAGAAAATTTATTCCTCAAAAAGAAAAAGAAATAATTGAAAAAATTAAAAGAGAGTTTAAGAATTATTTTCAAAAAATCGAGATTATTAACGAACATATTAACTTTTATTTAGCTGATTATATTTTAATAAAAGATTTACAAAATGGTTTTAAAAATTTAGAAAAATTTTTAAAACAAAATTATGGTCGTAATCGAAAGGTCAATCTTGATTATGTCTCAGCTAACCCGACAGGGCCACTGACCTTAGGCAATGCTCGTGGCGCCGTTGTTGGTGACGTTTTAGCTAATATTTTAAAATTAATTGGTTTTAGGGTTAGTAAAGAATATTATGTCAATGACCGTGGCCGGCAAATTGAAATTTTGGGCAAAACAATTTTAGCTCATCTTGGTCAAATTAACTTTGAAGATGAATTTTATCAAGGAGAATATTTAAAAGAAATTGCTAAAAAATTTAATAATAAAATAAAAAATGAAGCTCCAGAAAAAATTGGCAAAAAAGTTGCAGACGATATTTTAGAAAATCTAATTAAACCTTCGCTTAAAAAATTTGGCACAAATCATGATTTTTTCTTTTATGAAACTGAGCTTTATCAAAAAAATTTAGATAAAAAAATTCTAAAAATTTTAGAGACCAAGGGCCTTCTTGCTCGCGAAAATGAGGCTTTAATTTTAAAACTGACTAAACTCGGCGAACCCAAAGATGAAGTCTTGATCAAAAAAAATGGTGACCCGACCTATTTTTTCTCTGATTTAATTCATTATTACTTTAAATATTTTATTAAAAAAATTAAAATTGATATTTTAATTGTTGCCAGTGATCATTTCGATCATACTCGCCGCTTAAAATCAGCCTTGAAAATTTTTAAAATCAAAAATTTTCAGTTTCAACCTCTTGTTTATCAAATGATTCATTTAAAAAGGGGCGAGGAATTTTTAAAAATATCTAAGCGAAAAGGAATTTTTATTACTTTACAAGATTTAATTGAAGAAATTGATCCTGGCATTTTAAGATTTTTTTTCTTACAAAAATCTCCTGATGTTGTTATTAATTTTGATCTTGATTTAGCTAAAAAAGAATCAGAAGAAAATCCTTATTGGTATGTGATGTATGCCTATGCTCGGTTAAATAGTGTTCTCAAAAAAGCAAAAGAAAAAAATTTAAAAATACCTAAAAATTTAAATTATCTAAAAACAGCTGCTGAGCTTATAAAAATCCCTGAAATTAAAGAGATTTTAAGGTTGGTCCATAAATTCAAAGATTTAGCTATAATTGTTTATCAAGAAAAAAGAGCTAATCTGCTAATCGAATATTTAATAAATTTTGCCAGGTTGCTTCATAGCTTTTATGAACAAGAAAAAATTTTACCTGATTTAAGAAAATTAGCTTTTGTCTCTTTTTTGAAAAAATATTTAACTTTTCTTTGGAAACTTCTGGAAATAAAGCCGGTTGAAAAAATATAAAATTTCTCGACCTATCAGAAAAACTACCAAACCAAAAACAAAACCGAAAAAAATGTCAATTGGCCAATGCCTTAAAGAAAACCAACTAAAAAGAGCAATTAAAAAAGTTAAAATTAGAGATAAAATTCCATAACGGAAATGTTGAGTGATTAAAGCCAAAGAGAGAGCCACCGAAATAGTTGTATGACTAGAAGGGAAAGAATCAAAACGCTGGCTATCAGAAAAATAAAAACTTATTGGCCTGGCTGATGGCAAATAAGTTTTAAAAAACTCAGTTAAAAAGAAAGCCAAGAGAAAAATCAAAAGATAATAAAAAAATAAGCCTTTTTTCTTAAGAATAATAAGGGAAATAAAAATCAAAAATATTTGTAAAGCAAGAAAAAAATCGCGAAGAAAATTAAAATAATCTGCTATGATTGGCAATTTTCCTATAAAGTAAGCTAAATAATTTGTTAGCATAAATTCATTTTATAATAAATTTAATCAATGAGGCAGCTTATTTTGTCTTTTAAAAATTATTTTTTAAAAAATTCTTCTGAAGAACAAAGGATTGTTAAAAATTCTTTTTGGCTGGCTTTGGCAAGATTGGGTGGAAGCTTATTGCGGGCTATTTTAATCATTTATGCTTTTAGAGTTTTAGGACCAACTTTACAAGGAAGTTTTTCCTTGGCAATGAATTTTATCTTGATTTTTTCTTTTATTCCAGATTTTGGATTAACAGCTATTTTGATTAGAGAAATATCAAAATTTTATGAGGAAAGAAAAAAAATTTTAGCTAACGCTTTTTTAGCCGTTCTCGTTCTTCTTTTTATCTCACTTTTAGCAATTAATTTTACCAAAGATATTTTTATCAAGGATAAGGTTGCTTTAACGCTTATTTTTATTCTATCTCTTTTCCTTGTTTTTGATACTTTAAGAGAGTTTTTTTATTCTATTTTTCGCATTCAGGAAAAAATGGAACTTCAGGCTTTGTCTCATCTTCTGACCAATTTTCTTTTATTTCTTTTGGGAATAATTTTTCTGAAAGTTAATCCTCAACCAATTAATCTTGCTATTGCCTATCTTTTAGCAAGCTTGGGTGGGTTTTTCTTAACAATTTTTCTTTTGCGAAAAGAAATTTTTTATAATTACTTTAATTTTTTTCAAACCAAAGTTGCCTTTTCTTTGCTTAATAAAAGTTGGCCAATCGGTTTAGCTAATTTCTTATTTCTACTTCTTACTTATCTTGATAGTTTAATTGTTGGTTGGTTTCATTCTTCTAAAGATGTTGGTTTATATAGTTCGGTTGTTAAATTAATTGAATTTCTTTATTTTTTCCCGGCGGCTTTGGCAATGTCAATTTTTCCAATTGTTTCCAAAAAAGAAGATAATGAACATTTAAAAAAAACAATTCATTTTGGTTCAGAGTTGGCTATTTTGATTTCTTTGCCAATGTTTGTTGGTCTTTTTATCTTAGCTAAAGATATCATTATTTTGCTTTACTCAACGAAATATTTAGAAGCCAGCCCTGCTCTTTCTTTAATCAGTTTTTCTTTACCTTTCAATTTTTTACTTCTAATTTATATTGATGTTTTAATTGCTTTGGATAAGAGGAAAGAACTTTTAATTTATGATTTTTTTATTGTCTTTATTAATTTCTTTCTTAATCTTCTATTTGTGCCTCGATTTAGTTATTTTGCTGCTAGTGCTATTACTTCACTTTCAGCTTTAATTTCTTTAATTTTTGCTTATCTTATTTTAAAAAAATATGTTGATTTTTCTTTAACCAGTCTTCACTTTGTCAATTATCTTTTCTCTTCAATTTTAATGGCTGGGGTAATTTATTTCTTATCACTTCATTTGATTTTCAAAATTATAATCGGAGTTTTAATCTATTTTGGAGTACTTTGGCTATTGAAAGATAAACTTCTTCTTCGGATTTTGAAGCGTCAATAACTTGCCAATCTAATTTCTTAGCAAAATATAAAAATCCCTTTCTTACTTTTTTCAAAAAATCTATCTTTTCAAATTTTTCAATTTTACTTTTTATATTTTTTCTTGCTAACCTTTGCCAAGCGATTTGGGGGCTAACATCTAAAATCAAAACTAAGTCCGGCTCTAAATGAAATCTTGAAAGATGGTCTAAATAAAGAATAAAATTTTCTTTAATTTCTTTTTTTAAATTTAAGGCGTAATATTCATAAGCCAAAGTTGAAGGAAAAGAACGATCAGAAACGATCCAAAAACCTTGATTCAAAAGCTTAATTAATTTTTGATAATGCAAGCTTCGATCAGCTAAAAATAAAAAAAGATCCACAATTGGATCTCTATTTTCTTTAATTAGTTTAATCAAATTTTTGTTTTGAGGTTCTTTAGTTAAAAGGACTTTCAAATTTTTCTTTTTTAATTTCTGAAATAAAATTTTTGTCTGAACACTCTTTCCAGACCCATCAATACCATCAATGATTATTAATTTTCCTTTTTTCATTTAATGCGAATTCTTTATAATCACCGCGAACTTATGCGAACCTATGCGAACCAATATTTGTTTTCCGAGGCTCGTTCCGGTGAAGACGATTGGCGAATGCCAAGCCGAGACGCTAACTATTTTTCTACCACAACTCCCATTGACCTTGCTACTCCTTCAACAATTTTTATTGCTTTTTCAATGTCCTTAGTATTTAAATCAGGTAATTTTTCTTCAGCAATTTTTCTTACTTGTTCTTTGGTTAATTTACCAACAATCTGTCGACCAGCCTCACCCGATCCTTTCTCAAGACCGGCTTCTTTTTTAATCAAATAACTAATTGGCGGCTGCTTTAAAACAAAATCAAAAGTTCTGTCTTCATAAATCACTATCTCCACTGGCACCTGAACTCCTTCTAAATCTTTGGTAGCTTGATTAAATTTATTACAAAATTCACCAATATTAATTCCGTGAGGCGCTAAACTTGGTCCTAAAGGCGGTGCTGGCGTTGCTCTGCCTCCCTCGATAATTAGCTTTAAAACTTTTTTAACCTGTTTCATCGATTAATCTTCTTTTCTAATAAAGCAACTCTTTTTTCTAATTTAACAAAATCTTCAAAATCCGGCTTCTTTTTAACTTTTTTCAAAATCTTAGCCATTTCTTTTATTTCAGACTTTTCCCTCTTTTTTATATATCTTATATTCTTTTTCATTTTTATAATTCTTGCTTCTTGAATCTTGCTTCTTAAAAAATTATATTCTTTT
>CALHAT010000009.1 GCA_937934285.1 Minisyncoccota bacterium
TAGCGGAGGATTTATTGAAAATAGAAGAAAAGATCTTTGTGAAGATTATAAAAATAAAAATTACTCGAACATTTTAATTTCAGAAATTCAATTTGAAACAAAAGAAGATATTAAAGATGAATTTATCGAACTTTATAATCCTACAGATCAAGAAATAGATCTAACTTGTTGGAGTTTAGAAAAATATTCTTCAAAACGAGATCCAGCCTCAACACCAACATTAACAACTTTAATTCCTCAGTCAAAATTTCAAGGTAAAATCAAGCCATTTTCGTTCTTTTTAATCACTTCTTTCTCAACAAAGGAAAAATATCAAGGAAATCTCTATTATGCTGAAAGTTATTCAATTTCTAAAAATAATACAATAATTTTAAGAAAACCAAATAATGAAATATCTGATCTGGTTGGTTATGGAGATAATCAAGATAAAATCTATCAATTTGAAAATTTACCATTTTTAGCTCAAAATTTCGAAAATAAATCAATTCAAAGAAAAAACCTCCAAGACACTAATAATAATTTAAAAGATTTTTGGTTGAGAAAACCATTTCCTGAAAATTCAAATTCTCCAGCTAGGAAACCAAGAGAAGATTTTCTTGATTTAACTCAAATAAAAATAGAAAATTTCCAAGTTTCTATAAGTTCAACCGAAGAAGAGATAATTTTAAATATATCTTTTCAAGAACCAAATATTAAGACTTCTTCAACAAATTATGCTTATGATCTTTTAATTGCAACATCAACAGGGTTTGCTACTTTTAAACTTGAAGATTTCGGTTCATCTTCAAACCTGCCCTTGCCTCAATTTAATTCTTCAACTTTAAATTTCCAAACTCTAATTACTAAATGCCCGACAACTTCAACTTTATATTATTTTGCTCTTTATCTTAAAGATCTCTTGGACGAAGAAAATAAAACAGATTTAGCAATTGCTTCAATAACACTGCCTGAAGAATTATGTAATCCCCAAGAGCCCATTATTTTCAATACTTCAACAATTACAACCTCAACTGGTAAAATTTTAATTTCTGAAATCAGAGTTTTATCTGGAACATCAACAGATGAATTTATTGAGCTTTATAATCCCAATGATTTTGATGTTGATTTAACAAGTTGGGAAATAAGGAAAATAAATAGTAAAGGAAATGAACAGACAGTTATTCCTTCATCAAAATTTAAAGGAGTTATCCCTGCTTTTTCTTATTTTCTTTTAGTTAATTCTAATACTTCTTCAGATTTTAAAGTTGAACCAGATATTGTTTATTCAAAATCTTACGATTTAGCTAAAAATAACTCAATTAGACTTTATGATAAAGATGGAAATTTAATTGATGAATTTTCTTGGAGCGAAGTCGATAATTCTAAGTCTTTTAATAGAAAGAAAACAGCCAGCTCAACCGAAGAAACAATAATTTTTGAACCTTATGGTAATGCTTATGATACTGACCAAAATTCAGACTTTATTTTCGCTCAACCTAATCCTGAAAATTCCAAAATAAAAAAAGAGATAATAAAGAAAATAAGTAATTTTAGAGTTGAAGTTCAAGATAAAACATATAAATTTTCTTGGTTTTCTCCTGCTTTCTATGATAAAGATTTGGTTTATGAAATCAGATATTCAACCTCTTATTCAACCACATCAACATTTTTTGCAACAACAACTTTTAATCTTTTAACAAACCAAACCCTTGAAGTTAATTTTTGTCCCCAAAATCTAATTGAACCAATTTATTCAGACTCTCTCGTCTATTTCTTTTTAAATTTAAAAAATCAAAATGATTTAGTAATTTCGAGTTCAACCGATTATGTTTTCGCTATTGATTGTCAAGATATAACTAATAAGCTCGAAAGATTGAATGGTTATGGCGTAAGAAGTGGTGGCTATTTTGAATATAGAATTTTAGAGGATATTTATCTAAATGAAATACATATTTTAAATTTTAATTTTGCAATGAGAGCAAATTCAATGTTTATTTCTCTTCAAACAAAAATTACTAAACTTATTTCAACAACAACTGATAATCAAGAAATAATAACTACTGAAGAGGAA
Source organism: Minisyncoccota bacterium (assembly GCA_937934285.1). Classification (GTDB taxonomy): domain Bacteria; phylum Patescibacteriota; class Minisyncoccia; order UBA6257; family HR35; genus CALHPI01. The sequence continues at coordinate 2,051 of CALHAT010000009.1, forward strand.
ATTTTTTCAACAACAACCTTTGAACAATCGCCGATGGGATGTTTTAGGTTTAATGCTCAAAGACCTGATGATTTCTGCGATGGACCCGAAAGTGGTACCATCGACGGATACTATACTTTAAATAAAGTACCTATTCAAATTTATTTAAATAAAAATGACATTGTAAGAATTTACGCTATTTATATTGAAACGGATTGGGATGATGGTTGGTGGGTTCAAAAATTCAAAGGCTGGGAACGAATAGCTGATTTAATGTAATATCCTTAAACTATTAGGTTTCTGAAGAAAATTTATTTATTGAAATTTATAATAAAGTAAAATTAGAAAATGAAATTAGAGGATTTGGAAATTGATTTAAAAGAGTTTAAAGGGATTGGTTATAAAACAGCCTTAAAATTAGCAAAAAATAAAATTAAAACAGTTAAAGATCTTTTCTATTATTTTCCTTATAAATATTTAGATTTAACAAAAGTATCAAAAATTAAAGATTTAAAAATTGGTGATACCGGTGTTATTATTGGCAAATTAACCAATCTGAAACTTTTTCCTTCGCCAAAAGGAAGAATGTTTCTTTTACAAGGAATAATTTCAGATGAATCTGGAAGTTTAAAAGTTGTTTGGTACAATCAACCTTATTTAGCAAAAAATCTTAAAGGCGAGCCTCTACTTATGCTCTATGGTAAATTAGTTAAAAATTCCTTTGGTTTAAATATCCAATCACCAAAATTTGAAATTTTAAAATCAAAAGAAGATTTTCAAGGAAAAATAGTCCCTGTTTATTCAGAAATTGAAAATTTAACAACAAATTTTTTTACAAAATTAATTCAAAATCTTATCCAAAAATACAATCCTCAAAATTTAGAAGATCCTTTGCCCGAAAAAATTTTAAAAAAATTTAATTATCCAAGTTTAGGAGAAGCAATTTTAACTCTGCATCAACCAAAAAATTTAAAAGATATTGAAGCTGCTAAGGAAAGATTAAGTTTTGAAGAACTTTTATATCTTGAGCTAGCTTTATTTTTAGAAAGAAAAAAATTAGAAAGAAATAAAGCTCCGATTTTTGAAAAAGATAAAGAATTAACAAAAAAGTTTTTAAACCAGTTTAATTTTAAATTAACAGCTGGTCAGGAAAAAGTTTTAAATGAAATCTTCGAGGATTTAAAAAGAGGTTTACCAATGAACCGACTTCTTCAGGGAGAAACTGGTGCTGGCAAAACTTTAATTGCTGAAATTTTGGCCCTAAATGTTATTAAAGACAATTGCCAAGTTGTTTTTATGGCGCCAACTGAAATTTTAGCCCAGCAACATTTTCAAAGATTTGCAAAAGATTTTTCAATTTTCGATTATGGCTTGGGTCTGATAACCTCGGGTCAAATTTATTACGCCCAAGGAGGTTTCCGAGCTTTTAAAAACCTCTCGCAAATTAAACACCTCTTAATTTCTGGTCAAATAAAAATTATAATCGGCACCCATTCATTAATTGAAAACAATCTAACTTTTCAAAAGGTTGGACTTATTATTATCGATGAGCAACAGAGATTCGGAGTTGAACAAAGAAAAAAATTATTGTCTCAAACAAAACAAGAATTTTTGCCACATTTTCTTTCAATGACTGCTACGCCAATACCGCGAACTTTAGCCCTGGCTTTTTATAGCGATTTAGATTTTTCTTATTTAGAAGAAAAGCCATTTGGTCAAAAAGAAATAAAAACTTTTGTTATTGCTAAAAAAAGCGAAAATAAAATGTGGGAGTTTATTCAAAAAGAAATTAACGAAGGGCATCAAATTTTTGTTATTTGCCCAAGAGTTGAAGAAAAAGAAGATGAAATTGCTTCAGTTAAAAAAGAGTACGCGAGAGTTAAAAAAATGTTTCCAGAAGCTAAAGTCGAATTTTTACATGGCAAAATGAAATCTGAAGAAAAAGAAAAAATTTTGAAAAAAATGCAGAATAATGAAATTCAAATTTTAGTTAGTTCTTCAGTTGTTGAAGTTGGTATTGATTTACCCCTGGCTACGGTGATGATTATTTTGTCTCCAGAAAGGTTTGGTTTAGCTCAACTTTATCAGTTAAGGGGCCGTGTTGGTCGAAGCGTTCATCAAGGTTATTGTTTTTTAGTGCCGCAAAAATTATCATTGAAATCAAAATTAAGATTAAGGTATTTTTTACAAGCAAAATCTGCTTTAGAGCTTTCTGAATATGATCTGAAGTTAAGGGGAGGTGGCGAACTTTTAGGCGAGCGCCAAGCAGGAATTCCTGATTTGGCTATGAAATCATTGACCAATTTTAAATTAGTTCAAAAAATTAGAAAAATTAGCGAGGAATTAATAAGTTCAAATTTAGAAAAATACCCTAAATTGAAAAAAGAACGGATTTTTTGATGATATAATTTATTCCAGAAGTTATCCACAATTTTACTTGACATTTTTAATTTTTTATATATATAATATAACATACAATATTAATTGAATAAAAAATAAGTTATCAACAATTAAAAACTTGACAAATTAAAAAATATTTGTTATATTTTAAAAAAGGTCATAATTAATAAATTAAAAAGGCGAAATTAAATTTATAAAATTAAAAAAATGGAAAAAAGAAATTTATTTGTAGGGGTGCTTTTAGCTTCACTTCTTTCTTTAAGTGTCGTTCCTTCAACTTTTGCACAAACTTGCAATCCCGATAGTTTGGTTCCAGTTTCTTATGGCCAAAGAGGTGCTGCAGTTAGAAATGCTCAAGCTTGCTTAATTGAAGCAGGCTATGACATTCCTGCAGGAGCAACCGGTTATTATGGTTCACAAACAAGAACAGCTGTTAAAGCTTTTTATGCTGATTGGTATGGACCTTGGGATGGAAATAGATTGGGACCAAAAGGCGTTGCTGAATTAAAATCACTTTTAGCTGGTGAACCAGGCCAACAACAACCAATTACTGGCGGTCAACAATCAACTACCGGTGGTCAACAGGATGTCGCAGCAATTATTGCTGGAGTTTTAGCCGCTCTTCAGCAAATGGGCCTTATTCCTTCTCAGCAAGGACAACAGCCAACTGCAACTTCTGGTGAGGCAACAGTTGAGGTAAGATTAGCTGCTTCTCCAGCAAGCGGTGTTGTAATTAAAGAAGGTAATTCGGCTGATGTTTTAGGAGTAAGAGTTATTTCTAAAAATGCTTCTTCAGATGTTCAAAGAGTAAGATTTGATTTAACATCTAATCGAGTTCCAACCAAAATATTTGCCTCTTTTGAACTTTATGATGGTTCAACTAAATTAGCTTCAGTTTCAGCTGGTGATTATACCCGAACCCAAACAAATATTTATCAATATAACTTTACTGGGTTTAGCGTCACTGTTCCAGCTGGAGGCGAAAAAGTTCTTACCATAAGAGCAGTTGTAAATCCAACTGTTGATTCAAGCGACATTACCGGTTCATTTACTGTAAAAGTTGACGATGGTTATGTAAGAGCTGTTGATGGCGCAGGCATTCAACATACTCCTAATGTTTCCGGAGCAGTTTCTCGAACATTTACTGTTGAAAAAGCAACAATAAGCGGTGTTTCTCTCACAATTTATAAAGATCAAAATTCTCCTTTTAGTAATAATTTCGCTGCTGACACTAATCGAGATGTAAAAGATTTAGAATTATTAAGATTTGTTGTTAGGGCTGACAAAGATACACTTAAACTTCAAACAGTTACAGGAACCTTAGCAACAAGTTCTTCCGGTGTTGAAAATGTTTCTTCGGTTAAATTAGTTGACGCAAGCGGAAATACCCTTGATTCAGTAGCCAATCCTGGTGCTACGGTTGTTTTTCAAGGAGTTGATTTTAACAACCCCTTAGTTACAATTAACAAAGATCAAACTGTAGTTCTTAGAGTTTTAGCTGATGTAAGAGTTACTTCTACTTTACTTGCAACTACCTCGGCAACAACTTCCTTTACAGTTACAGATGCTTCAGCCGAGGATTCAGAGGGAAATAATGTTCCTTGGAGTGGTAGCGTAGCTGGCGATCCTATGTATCTTTATAGAGTTGTCGCTGCAAAATGGGAGGTTTCCAATGCTTCAGCTTCAACTCAAAAACAAGAGGGTCAATCAACTACAACCCTGCTTGCCACTTTTGTTGTAAAGCTTACTGCTTTAGAGGGTGATGTTTATGTTCCTTCCACAACTCCATTTTCAGCAACAACAACCGGTGCTACTTCAACAAGCATGGGCAGCCCATCTGTTCTTTATGGTTCAGGAGTTGAAACAGTTTCTGGCTACGGTTATGTTGTAAGAAAAGGAAATACAGGAACATTTACTTTAAATTTTGCCTTAACTCCTACTAATTGGGGTGTTAGCGGTGGTTATGTAGGTGTTATTCTTCAGTCAATGAATTGGGATAATGATAATAATTATCCTAATGGTTATGCAACTACTAATTTCCCAGGGAATCTTGAAACAAAAACCAGAACCTCAGATGTTTATCTCACACCTTAATGATTTGTAATTGTTGTTTTTAAAAACAGCCCCGGTTATAAATGCCGGGGCTGTTTTATTTTTATTCAATTTTTGTTTAAAACACGGATTACGGAAATCACCAACACAATATCTTTATATTTTTTATAATATATCTTATTTTAAAAAAATTATTAACTTGGCAGATTGATTGATTTATATAAATTCCTTTTTGGACTTACTTCTTAATTCTTTTATAAAGGAGGATCGTCTTTTATAAAGGAATTCTAACAATTAAGGATTAACGGCTAAGGGCAAAGATGGATTACCCGAATGTAGACCGAATAGATTACCCGAATGATTACCGAATAGTATGTCTGCATCCTGTCTGCGCATAGTTCGCATAAGTTCGCGGTTTATAAGAAAGTTTGCATAGGTTCGCATTGTATAGTTCGCAACCGTTCGCGGTTTATAAGAAGGTTCACGAATTTCTATCGTGTTTGCGGAG
>CALHAT010000010.1 GCA_937934285.1 Minisyncoccota bacterium
GCTGGAATTTTCCCGGAAAGTCCCTCGAAAACATCTAACATTATTATTAATAACAATTTAAAATATACTTATTTCGACGGTAGCGATTCTTTAGGAATAATTGCTCAGAAAAATATTAATGTTGGACTTAAAAGTGCTGATAATTTAGAAGTTGACGGAGCTTTGATAGCTCAAACAGGAAGAATTGGTAGGTATTATTATAGTTCGGAATGCGGTGAGGGTTACAAAAGAAACAAAATCAAAGTATTTGGTTCAATAATTTCAAGAAGGAGATATGGTTTTAGTTGGGTTTCAGGAAATGAGTGGGTCTCTGGCTATAATTTAAGAGAAATTGTTTATGATAACAATCTTCTTTATTATTATCCTCCTTATTTTCCGCGTGCCAGTGAATTTTACTCAACTCTTTTGTGGGAAATTGAAAAATAGAGTTTTCCACAATTTTAAAATTTCCTAATAGTAAATTTTATGGTAAAATAAAATTAATAAAGGTCATACTTTATTAAAAATTTTTATATTAAAAATGAATAAAAAACATCAAGGTTTTACTCTTATTGAAATTCTTTTGGTCATAGGTATCATTGTCCTTTTAGCGGGAGCAATAATAGTCGCTATTAATCCTGGCCGTCAATTTGCTAAAGCTAGAAATACCCAAAGAGTTACTGATGTTAATGCAATTTTAAGTTCAATTGTTCAAGTTATGACAGATAATCAAGGAAGATGGAGTTGTTCCGGAAGCACTTATTACGCGACTTCTTTGCCGGTAACAACTGCAACTATTGTAACTATTACAGAAACAGACACAACTCAAATTAATCTTTCTTGTGTAACTCCTAATTATGTTCCTCGGGTTCCGATTGATCCGTCTCTGCCAACAGATTCTTCCAACACAGGGTATACTTTAATTTATGCAACTTCAACTGGAAGAATAACTGTTTGTGCTCCTAATGCGGAATTAGGAGAAACAATTTGTACCCAAAGATAAAATAAAAAATTAACTTCCTTTCTTTTTCTTTATTTTCTTAATACCAATATTTTGAACTTTTCCTTTTAATCGTGGTGGTTTTCTTGGTGGATAAAGTGTTTTCAATTTCATATTTTGTATATTCTTCATATTTCTTTATAAACTAAATCTCCTTCTTTGGTTTTACCTTGAACTTGGACAGCGACTTCTTGTCCATTTTTAGCTTTCAAAACTTTTTTTCTTTCTATTTCCATTGATTCAACTACTTGTTTAAATTTTTCCTCGCCATTTTTCTTTTTAATTATAATTACATCTCCAATTTTTAAATCATCTTCTAGTTCAATAACAGCAGCCGGTATATGTCCATAAAAATGTTTTACTCTACCAATTAGTTTTTCCATCCCATTGATAGATGCGGATCAACGCGGATTTATTTAAGACACGGATACACGTAGCTATATTGAATAACACTGATTAACGAGGATAATAGAGAGAGGCGGATTTATAGAGACGCGGATAGACACGGATTTAAAATGATGTTTGTCTATTTGGATAATCACGAAAGATAGTATAACAAATATAAGTTTGGAGTTAGTAATTACCTGAATGATTACCCGAATGAAGACCGAATGTTATCCGAATAAAATTTATCTGCGTTAATACACGTTATATCCGCGTATATCTGCGTTTTAATCCGCGCTTATCCGCGTTATATCTGCGTGAATCCGCGTCTTAATCCGCGTTCATCGCCGTTTTATCAACGTAATCCGCGGTATTAATTTTCGACCTTTTTAATGACTAAAAACCAAAATATGCTTTAAAAGCATTGCGCAATAACCCCATTCATTATCATACCAAGAGAAAACCTTAACTAAATCACCATCAACAACTTTAGTTAAAGTTAAATCAATTACTGCTCCGTAAGGTTCGCCAATAATATCAGAAGAAACAACTGGTTCTTCAACAACTTTTATGACTTCGTTCCATCTTGGGATTTGTGCGGCTTCTTTAAAAATATTATTAATTTCTTCAACTGTTGTTGGTCTTTGAGTTATTAAAGTAATATCAGAAAGAGAAACGATAATCACTGGAACTCTTATAGAAATTCCGTCAAATTTTCCTTTCATTTCCGAAAGAACCCTGGCAGTGGCTTCAGCAGCGCCAGTTGTTGACGGAATAATATTTTGAGCTCCAGCTCGACCACGACGCCAATCATGTCCTTTAACAACACTATCAACAATTGTTTGAGTATTGGTATAAGAATGAATTGTTGTTAAAAGTGCTTTTTTAACTCCAATTGTTTCATTTAAAATAGCTATTACCGGATTAACTGAATTAGTTGTACAAGAAGCATTGGAGGTAATTAAACCTTGTTCACTTAAAGAATAAATTTTCCCTAAATCTTCAAGTCCAGGAGTAAAATGAGGAGTTATTTCATCTTTAGTTGGTGCAGTAATAACAACTCTTTTAGCTCCCGCAGTTAAATGATTTTTAGCTTTTTCAAATTCCGTAAAAACTCCAGATGATTCAACAACAATATCAATATTTAAATCTTTCCAAGGAAGTTTAGTTGGATCAGTTTCTTTGAAAACTAAAACTTCTTTACCATCGACAATAAGTTTATTATCTTTTACTTCAACGCTTTTATTATAACGACCGTAAGCAGTATCATATTTTAATAAATAAGCTAAATTTTGAATATCAGATAAATCATTAATAGCCACTATTTCAAGATTTGAATGGCCAAAAGCTAAACGAAAAAAAATTCTTCCAATTCTTCCGAAACCATTGATAGCAATACGCATTTTTGTTAGCTGTTAGTTCGCAGTTTGGTTTCTTGACGCGTCAGTTTAATTATTTATTGTTTCCCTCAGCTTTAAGCTCGCAGTTTCGGCTCGCTCAACGCGCCAGTCCGGCCTTCGCTAACGCTTCTGCTCGGACATTTTCCCACTGCCTATCCGAGTTTCACTCACCGAACTGCTCGCTAATCAATTTGTTCCCCGAAGCTCATTCCGGCGGAGGCGATTAAAAAAGTTGAAGGCTGTGTGGCTTTGGGGGATGAACTGAGGGGAACAAATTTTCCAACTAACAGTCTTTTAAATTAACGACCTTTTAATTTTCTAATTGCTTTGCCATATAAAATAATTTTATTATTAAAATAACTAAATGGTTTAATTTTCTCTTTTAATAAAGAGGTAATTAAGTTTCTATCAAGCCAAAATTTAATTTCTCGATAATGTATCTCGCTATCATTTCTCATTTCAATTTCACCGTAAGTTTTTCCCTGTATTTTTAAAACCATCTTTTGATTATCTAATTGATTCTTACTTCTCGCTTTAGAATTTTCTACTGATATTAAATTAATCAAAATATCTAAAACATCTTTGTTATAAAAAACATGAAAAACATTATTATCTTTAATTACTAAAAAATCAACCTCACCACTATTAAACAAACCTTTATTTAATAATAATCGTAATTTATTTTTATTACTAAGCTTATTCTTAAGTACCGTCATAGGTCGTTGAAGTTGCATTTTATAAATCAATTTATTTTTTAAATATTTCTCTCTTTGAACAGGAAAAGCTTGTATACAATCTAAAAATGTTTTACTTAAATTCACAGCTTTAAATTCAATATCTTCTTTAAATCTTTTTTCTCCGTATAGAAATATCTGCCATTTCTTTTCGCCACTTTTAACAGAGTAACTATATCCTTCTGAATCAATAACATCTTTTTTAGCTCCCAGATCCTTTTTAAACTCTTTGCCTATCCCCAAAACTTCTGCAAATTCTCGAGCATCAGCATGACCACGTAATTTCACTTCTCGAGCTCTTTCTGAGCTCATAGCTTTCTTTTTAGGCATATTTTATTATTAATAACTCTTTAGTTTTTTTAATATGACTGCTATTTGTTTTTTTACGGTTTGCTCCAATTCGTTTTTCTCCTTGGCCCATTGTATAATGAGTTTCAAGCTCAATAATTCTACAATTCTTATACCATTTTCTAATAGTAGGAGCATCATTATAAGATAAAATAAAGCCTCCTTTATGATAATTTAACAAGATATCCCTTAAAAGTTCATGATTAAAACCTTCATGATGGATAGGGAAGTTTCTTTGAGGATAAAGTCCTTTGAAAACATTACTGTCAAGACCTAAATAATAAGGAGGGTCGCAATAAAGAAAATCATATCGAAATTTAGGAATTACTTTTTCAAATGATTCACAAAATACTTGTAAGTTGTTAATTTTAAAATTTTTCACTCTTTCAAGCATATTTTTATACATTTTTTTATTGGCATAAATACTCGACATCCAACCCAAAAATCCAGGACCGTAAGAAAGGTTATGATTAAAAAAATAATAAGCGGCTAACTTTAGCGGCGGTAATTTTTTTTCTCCAATCCAGTGTTTTTTAAGCTCTTCTTTTATTTTTTTGTAAGTCTCTTTGCCGGGATTTAATTTAGATAATATTTTATAAAGATTATAAGGTCTATTGATTTGAATTTGCCAATAATTTACTAAAATATCAAAAATATCAAAACCAATAGTTTCTATTTTTAATTCTTTCGCAACAGCAATTTCTACTGAACCACCACCAAAAAATGGTGAAATTAATCTTTTTGCATTATCAGGAAAATTTTCGATAATATAGCCAACTGCCCAACTTTTACCACCCGCATACCTTAAAGGAGAACCTAAATATCTTTTGTATTTTTTATTTTTCCCTCTAAGTTTATATAAGAAAATTTCTTTTAAGTTTAAATTTATCTGAAAAAGTTTTTTACCAGCAATTATATCTTCAATGGTAATATTTTTATTTTTCAATTTAGATAAACTCATTTTTATATAAGGCTTTTTTCTTTAATTTTTTCTTCTAATTTTTCTTCACTTTTAATCAAGTTTTTAAAATTTATGATAAATCTATTTAAAATTTTAGCAAATTCTTGAAAATTAGAAAAACCATTTTTTAAATGATTAAAAGATTTTTCAAATTGTTGATTGAGTTCAAGTAGATCTTTCTCTAATTGGTGGATATTGGCTAAAATTTGACGGATGTTATGACTAAATTCTTGTTTACGAATAACCAAAAGTAGGGAAGAGCAGATAAGTTCAAAAGTTTTTGGTGAAGTTAAAAAAACTGATTTTTCACGAGCGAATTCCCAAATTTCGTCAAAATCTTTATCACTTAAAAGTTCGTAATAAATTCCTTCGTTAGCCAAATACATTATAGCAAATTCAACTGTCCCTTGTGAAGGTAAGATATATTTACGAGAAATATCTTCAATTTTAAGTTTGAGATTTCTAACTAATTCTTTTTTAAAAGCTTGTTTTTCTTTTTCTTGAAGCTCAAAAATTTTTTGATAATTTTGAACAGGAAATTTAGCATCAATGGGTATAATGGTTTCATTTAATTTTAAAACATAATCAACCCGTTCAGAGCCGAGGGAATATTGTTCTTCATAAAATGAAGAAGGTAGAAGTTTTAAAATTTCTTTTAACATTACTTCGCCTAAGTAACCTCGACTTTTTGGTCCTGCTAAAATTTCTTTAATTGTCCTCATTTCCACGTTGCCTAATTCTATTTTTCTTGCTAATTCTTCTATTTTTGAAGTGGATTCTATTAATTTTTCTTGTTTTTCAATTGTCAAATTAAGGTGTTTTAAGGCATCTTCTTTTAATATTTGAAAACCCTCTAAAATTTTATTTTGTAAATCCAAAAATTTTCCTTCAGTTGGTTCTTTTAATTCATCAATTTTTCTCTTAAGAGTAAAAATAAAATAAACAATAATTACAAATCCTAAAACAATTAAAATATTAAACATCAGCATATTTTTGAGCTATCTCCTCCTCAATTTTTTCTTTGGGTTTACCGTATTTTAACATAGAAAGCTCAATAAGTTTATAGGTTTGTTCTCGGCTTGGTTTTTCTGGAGGTAAAGTTTTAATATTAAAAGCATCGGAGATATGGCCATTAATTAAAAGTTTTAAATAGGCGTTATAGTTTGGGATATTTACTAGATCTGTCTTGTTAAAAATCGGGGCAAATTGTCTTTCTAAAACCTCAGCATCTGAAATGCCAATTCTAAACGAAATAATTGTTCCAACATTGCCAAAAACTGCCGAAGAAATTTCTTCAGGTAATTGTTTAATATATTGATGAGCTAAAACCATTGAGAGTCTATATTTTCTTGCTTCTGATAAGATACTAGCAACTCCTTTAAAAGCAAAATTTTGAAATTCATCAACATAAAGGTAAAAATCTTTTCTTTGTTCTTCAGGAATATCGACACGCGAATAAGCAGCCAAAAGAATTTTGGTAATTAACAGCATCCCCATTAGATAAGCGCTTGTTTCTCCAAGTTTTCCTTTGGATAAATTAATGATCAAAATCTTTTGATTATCCATAATTTCTCGGAAATTTAAAACTGATTTTGACTGAGCAATAATTGGTCTTACAAAATCATTAGTAATAAAAGGATTTAATTTTGAAGTAATCCAAGTTGTCATATTTTCTAAAGTAAATTCACCATAAGTTATTCTTTCAGCTTGTTTTTTCCAAAATTCAATAACTGGATAATTTCTGCATTTTTCTAAAAGTTGATCACGAAAATCATCATCGACAAAAACCCTGGAAACATCTAATAAAGTATATCCCCAATTTGGATCGTCCATGATAAGAAGAAGGGCATTTCTCAAGTATTGTTCAAACATTGGACCACCTGTTAATTGAAGGTTGTAAAGTTTATCAATAATTTCGATCAAAGTGTTAATAATAAAAGTTTTGTCTTCTGGGCGATAAACAGGATATTCTAAAATATT
>CALHAT010000011.1 GCA_937934285.1 Minisyncoccota bacterium
CTACACCCGGGCAACCTCCTTCAGGAGGTATTCAACCTGGAAAAGTTACCATTACCTGGGAAGAGAAGCTAATTCGTATTTGTCCGCCAGGAATTTTTGGTTCTTCTCCTTGTCAGTATCCTGACATCAAGACAATTATCGATAAATTTGTTGATTTTATTTTAACAATCGCGCCCCCGCTTTTGGTTGTTCTTATTATTTTAGGCGGTTTTATCTATATGCTTTCCCTTCTTAGGCCTGATTTTTTTATTCAACTCGGCCATCGCTATATTCAATGGGCTATTTATGGCTATATAATTTTGCTTTCTATAAGTTTAATTTTTACTCTTATTAGCGCAATTTTTGGGGGCCCATCTCCTTAGATTTATCCCCAGATTAGTTTTGAAATTTATAAAATTTATAGTAAAATTATTTAAAACAAAAAGGTCATTAATTAAAAAAAATTAAGAAAATGAATCTGTCGATATCCCGACTGGTAAACCTATTAATTATAACTTTGCTTTTGGTCCCTTATTTTAGTTTCGGTCAATTTCCACCACCAGAACAATCACAACCTCCATCTATCCCAACAAGTTTTTTTGGTTGTACTCAACAAGATAGTTTAAGGGTCTGTATACTTAAAATATTACAGAAAGTTTTAGAGGTTATTTTAGTGGTTGCTTTAGCTTTGGCAGCTATTTTTATTGCTACTGCAGGATTTATTTATCTTACCAAAGGAAGCGATAATGATGCTAGGAAAAAAGCTAACAGTATGTTAATATTTGCGGCGTTTGGTTTGGTTATTGCCTTTTTGTCTTGGGTAATAACTGCTTTCTTGGTAGAAATTATCCGAAGAGGCACTCAAGCAATATAATGATTTAGGATAATGAAACAAATAATTATCATTCTTGTTATTTTTTTGATAATTTATAAATTTTTTAATTATAGCTTAGCTCAAGGTTTAGATTTTCCGGCACAACGGATTCCTCCAGATATTAATTGTGGTCAAGATTTTTTTAAATGTTTGGCTTTTTTCTTTGATAAAATTTTAAAAGTTATTATTGCTTTAGCTTTAGCTTCTTCGGCAATTTTTATTGCTTGGGCTGGAATTTTATATATTATTCAAGGAAATACTGGCGCTAAAGACAAAGATATTCATAAAAGAATTACCTGGGCGTCTTTCGGTTTAATCGTTGCCTTATTAGCTTATGCTTTTGTAAAAATGTTAGAATTTTGGATTACTAATGTTAAAATTTAGTTTATTAAAAATTGCGATTTTAGTAATTTTTTTATTCCCAATATTTTTTGTCCAGATGCAACAAATTATCATTCCGCAAGAGATTAATTGTGGTTCCTTGAAAATACCTTCAACTCTTCAGACTTCAGAAGTTAGTAAGGATGCCTGGTTTATTTGCTTGGTCTATTATTTAACAAGATTTTTATCATTTTTATATGTTTCAGCTATGTTTTTAGGAGTAATTTTTTTAGCTTGGGCGGGTATTTTGTATATGAGTAATCCAGAAAAAACTCAGGAAATTCATAAAAGAATCCAATGGGGGGTTGTCGGTTTAATAGTTTCTATTTTATCTTTAACGATTATCAAGTTAATAGAAAATTTCTTTTTGAAATTATAAATGATTGAACCACGACTTTTAAAATTTTTAGCTAATTTATTGCAACTTTTATTTGTAACATCTTTATTCTTTTCTGTTATGATTTTAGTTTATATGGGTATAATGTATATTACACGATCTACTAAAGGAGCTGAGGAAGTTCATCGCTGGTTACCTTTTTTTGTTATTGGCTTGGTCATAGTTTTTTTATCTTTTACTATAATAAAGTTAATAGAATTGTTTTTTAAATGAAAAGCTTGTTCTCTTTTTTAAAATTTTGCCGCTATCGTCTAGCCAGGACAAGGACGCCAGCTTCTCAGGCTGGAAACGTGGGTTCAAATCCCGCTAGCGGCACTACCATAAATTAAAAATTTTGTTAAAATTAGATTAATAAGGTCGTCATTAAAGTTTTGATTAAAATATGAAAAAAGTTTCTCTTCAAAGAGGTTTTACCCTTATTGAAATGGCAGTCGTCCTTTTAATTATCGGTATTTTGGCTGGTATTGTTTTAAGAAATATCGGGGGCCAGGCAATTCAAGCTCGGGATACTAAAAGAGTCGGCGATTTAAGGATTTTATCAAATTATTTGGCTCAATATTTAGCTAAGAGAGGCGAATTTCCTACATCGAATGATTCTTCGGCTAGTAACTGGTCTAACTTAAGTTCAGCTTTTCAATCCGCTGGCATTTTTGTTAATTTACCAATACCGCCGGCAGGTCCAGCTTATGAATATATTCCTTGTAGTGATGCGCCCGGAGTTACTAATCATTTTATCTTAAGAGCCCAGCTTGAGCAAACATTTGCTCAAGCGCCTCGAGTTTACGAAGGCTCATATAATTCTGCTTCGGCTCCTTCTGGTTGGACTTGCACCGGTTTTCCTTCGGGTGGTTGCTCAGCAGCTTCAAGATATTACTGCATCACTCAATAAATGAGAGGATTTACTTTAATTGAGATTTCTATTATTATTTTAATTATCACTATTTTAACAAGTATTTCCCTCAAGTTTACGGTTTTTTCAGGCGATACCTTATACCTTAAAAATTTTGTTTATCGTTTGGCTTCAAATATTAATTTATTAAAAGATTTTTCTTTGGGTAGAAGAGTGATTGTAATTAACGGAGTTCAAAATAAGGCTTGTGGCTATGGTCTTTTAATGACACCCTCTTCTTATTATGCTTATGCTTATGTGACTTCATCTCCCATAGAATGTGATTTTATCGCTCTTTTAGATCCTCAGGCTTTTAGGCCATCGTCGCCGCTTTTATATCTTCATACTAATGGCGATATAAGAGAATTGCCAATTGAACCTCTTCAGATTAAAGATAATTTTCAGTCAAATAGTTTAAATTATTTCCGGATTTCTTTAAATTCACCAAATTGCTCTGATAATTTATTTTCATTATATTCCCAAATTGCTTTAATTTATTATAACCCTTACGGAGATATTTTGCTTTTAGAAGGTGGGAGCTGGAATAACCTTTTATCTTTTGATTGGGATAATATTTATTTATGTTTTAGAAGAGGTAATGAGGAGATTTATTTAAGGATAAATAGAAGTGGTCAGGCATTGCTTCAAAATTTTTAATTTTTATTTTATAATAGATAATTGTTGATTTTAGCAATGTCAATAAATCGTCAAGGAATTTCTTTGCCGGAGGGAATAGTTGCTTTAGGTCTAATTTCTATTTCAATTGTTTTTGTTTCGAATTTAGCTATGAGCTACATTAATATTTTAACCTCGGTGAGAGAAAGATTCTTGGCTTTAAATTTAGCTCAAGAAGGAATAGAACTAAGTATTGCTTTAAGAAATAAAAAAATAGAAAATTCTTCCTCCCCCTCGCCTGATTGGTCAGGTATAACAACCTCGGGAACATATTGTCTATTCTTTAATGAATCTAATAGATCTATTATGGTTACTCCCTCTAATTCACCTTGCCCAGTTCCGAATTATCCTAACTATAGAAGACTTGTGAGATATGAAGATTTTCTTAATCCCAATAATATTAATTTAACTAGGAGTATTGCTATCAAGGTTATTTCCGAAGTTTATTTTGGAAGAAACGATAAAATTAATTTGAATGTTATTCTTACTAAATGGCATCCGAACTTATAAATGAAAGTCAAATTAATTAATAATCAAGCTTTTACTCTTTTAGAATCGTTGGTGGTAATATTTATTTTCACTACTGCAATAGTAATCGTCTCACAAGTATATTTTTCTTTAGTGAAAACAGCAGTTCTAGCTCAAAATTATCAACTGGCTTTTGATAACTTAAGATTTGGAACAGAGAAAATATGGACCGAAGTTAAATCCGGAAGTGATTTTTCAGTAAATAATGACAACATAACTTTTAAAGACAGAAAATGCAATCCAATTAGTATTTATAAACAAAGCGATAATATATTTTTTAGAATAAGAAATACCGAAGTCCCTCTTTTTGATGAAAATTTAGTTAGGATTATAAATTTCCAGATTTTAAGTGATAGACCATTAAGTAGCGGTGCTTATTATGAAATTTCTCGTAAAATTTTAGTTTTTAAATACGAAGCCGAATTAAAAACACGGACCCTTACTATACCTATAATTTTTCATCAAACTGTCGCTCCTTCAAATAGTGTCTTGGTAAATAAACCATGCCGATAAATAAGGGACAGGTTCTTTTAATCGTTGTTTTTGCCCTAACTTTTTCTCTTTTTTCTATGTTTATGCTTTTAGCTCCGATTAAGGATAAAATTCTGAGAATTAAAGATGTAGAAAATATTTATCAAGCTTTAGCAAACAGTGAGAAAGGCTTAGAAGCAGTTTTATTGGATATTTTTAAAAATACTAATTTGAGTTTAAACAAAGAATTTAATTCCTATTCAACCAGATATTGTGCTGGTATGAGTTATCGAGACTTGGAGGGTTTATGTATTAATTTTGTTTATCAACCGTTATCTCCTTTATGGAATTTATCAAATGATAAATTTAGGGCTGATTATTTTATTTTTCTCGTTCCCTTTGACGAAGAGTTGGTTATTCAAACAAGAAATTTCAGTGATGGCATTATTCAGAGAATCATTCGTACTCTATTTTTGGGAAGTTTGCAATGAAAAAAGAGGACATTCAAAAAAGAATCGAAAAACTAAAAGAGCTTATTGATGAAGCCCGCTATGCTTATCATGTTTTGAATAAAGATCTTTACCCGCCAGAGGTTTTAGATTCCTTAAAAAAAGAACTTTTTGATTTAGAACAAAAATTTCCAGAATTTATTACTCCCGACTCACCAACGCAAAGAATTGGTGGTGAACCCTTAAAAGAATTTCCCAAAGTCCGACATAAAGTACCAATGCTTTCTTTTAATGATGCTTTTTCTTTAGAAGATTTGGAAGATTGGGAAGAAAGAAATCAAAAGCTTGTTCCAGGGAAATATAGCTATTTTTGTGAACTTAAAATTGACGGTTTAGCTATTAAATTAGTTTATAAAAAAGGAATTTTAGAAGTTGGAGCTACCAGAGGAGATGGTTATTTAGGTGAAGATGTGACTCAAAATGTAAAAACAATTGAAGCTATTCCTCTCTCACTCCTTCCCATCCCTAAAATAATTGAAAATTTAAAAAATGAAGGC
>CALHAT010000012.1 GCA_937934285.1 Minisyncoccota bacterium
AGATGTAAATGAAAAGTGTTACAAATTAAAATTTGCGTTCCAGTTTTTAAAACTTCTTCAGAATTTAGAGTTTTGATTACTGCTTGAGTAGCAACTGAAACCAAACTTGGAGTTTCAACGATTCCATTTTCTGTTTTTAAAATCCCGATTCTCGCTTTTGATTTTTTTGATTTCTTGAAAATTTCAAAAAAAATCATTACTTTCTTCTTATTTGATCTTCTTTGAAAATTTTAGCTAACCATAAAAGCTCATGAATTAAATCATGAATTGTTTCATTGTGGTCATTGACTAAATCTTCAAAGGTAATTTTACCTTCTTGATAAGGAAAGTAGCGGTTGCCTAAAATATGAACTGTATTTCTTACGGGAATCATTCGAAGTTCAATAGCTATCAATTTTAATTGTTCAATAGATCGAGCCGCACCAACTCCTCCATAACCAACAAAAGCAACAGGCTTGTAGTTCCATTCTTCATAACACCAATCAAGAGCGTTTTTTAAAACAGCCGGAATTCCATGATTATATTCTGGAGCAATAATGATAAAACCATCAGCAGATTTTATTTTTTGTGAAAACTTTTCAACATTTTTATCTTTAATTTCATCATAAAATGGCAAATTAAATTCTTTTAAATCTAAAATTTCGCCTTCAACGTTTTGATGTTTTTTAATTTGTTCAAGAACCCAAATTCCAATTTTATCACTGAATCTCCCTTGTCTTGTGCTTCCTAAAATAATTTTTATTTTAATTGCATCATGCATTTTTATATTATACCACATTTTGTTATAATAAATTAATTATTTTTGTTAATTATTTTTTGATTTAATCCATGTTCGAGGGTTTATCATTTGATGATGTTTTATTAATTCCTAAAAGATCGGTGATTAGTTCAAGGCGTGATGTAGATTTATCTGTAAAACTTTTTTCCTCGGTCAATCTAAAAATCCCGATTATTTCTTCGCCAATGGATACAGTAACTGAAAGTAGTATGGCCATTGCTTTTGCAAGATATGGTGGTTTGGGTATAATTCATAGATTTTGTTCAATTGATTATCAAGTTAAAGAAGTTGAAAAAGTTAAGATGGCAGAAAATTATTTTGTCGAAAACCCTATTTGCATTTCCCCCGAAATAACCCTTAAAGAAATTAAAGAAAAAACCGAAAATTATCACTTCTTAACATTTTTGGTTGTTGATAAAAATAAAAGATTATTAGGTTTAATTTCTAAAAGGGATTTTGTTTTAGAAGATGATGAAAATAAAAAAGCTAAAGATTTAATGACGCCCTTTGAAAAATTAATTGTTGTCAATAAAAAGATATCTTTAAAAGAGGCTAAAGAAATTTTCAAAAAATATAAAATTGAAAAAATTCCAATCATTGATAAGGAAAGAAAGGTTAGGGGTTTGATTACTTTTAGAGATTTTATGTCTTCAATGAACAAAAAAGCAGTTAGAGATTTAAAGGGAAGATTATTAGTTGGCGCTGCCCTTGGTATCAGGGGTGATTGCTTAGAAAGAGGTGAAGCCTTAGCTAAAGCTGGAGCTGATGTTTTGTGCATTGATGTTGCTCATGGTCATTTAGAAAAAGCTCTAAAAGCTGTTAAGGAGGTTAAAAGAAAATTCCCCGAGATTCCTTTGATTGCTGGTAATATTGCCACTAAAGAAGGAGCTCGTGATTTAAAAAGAGCCGGAGCCGATATTATTAAAGTAGGTATTGGACCGGGAAGCGCTTGTACAACAAGAATTGTTACCGGAGTAGGCGTTCCTCAAGTTACCGCGATTATGCTTGCTCGTCAGGGAGCTGGAAATACACCTTTAATTGCTGATGGAGGTTGCCGAAATTCTGGTGATATAGTTAAAGCTTTAGCTGCCGGAGCTAATGCGGTAATGTTAGGATCTTTGCTCGCGGGCACAGATGAAGCACCGGGGAAAATTTTTTATATGAATGGCAAAAGAGTAAAAGCTTTTCGTGGAATGAGTTCGATGATAGCTTTTGAAAATAAAATCAATCATACCAAAGAAAATATTGATTATAAACCAATTGCCGAGGGAATAGATTATGGTTTTGTTGATTATAAAGGTCCTGTTTTTGAGGTTTTAGAGAGTTTGGAAAAGGGAATAAGATCTGGTTTTAGTTATTGTGGCGCTCGAAATTTAAAAGAATTATGGAGAAATGCTGAATTTATTAAAATCACCTCCGGAGGATTAAAAGAAAGTTATCCTCATGATATTGATTATCTTTAATTATGACTTTTAAGGATAAAGTTTTAAAAATTGTTAGTAAAATACCTGAAGGAACTTTTTTAACTTATGAAAAAGTGGCAAAATTAGCTGGTCAAGAAAAAGCTTATCGTGTTGTTGCTAATATTTTGGCTAAAAATAAAGACCACCGAGTTCCTTGCCATCGAGTGGTAAAAAATGATTATACGGTTGGTGGTTATTTTGGTTCTTATAAAAATTCTTGGAAAAAATTAGCTTTACTTTTAAAAGAAGGTGTGGTTGCGGTGATGCCAACTGATACAATCTATGGAATTTGTGGAAGCGCTTTAAAAAAAGAGGTTGTTGAAAAAATTTATAAATTAAGAAAGAGATCTCTTTATAAACCAATGATTATTTTAATTTCAAGTTTTGATGATTTAAAAATTTTCGGAGTTGAGGTGGGGACGCAAACGACTGCAGGCAGAACGCAGACAAATAGAGAAATGGAGATTTTAAAGGAAATTTGGCCAGGAAAAGTTTCAGTAATTTTAGAAATGAATAAATATTTTAAAAAATTCGAATACCTTCATCGTGGAACAAAAACTTTAGCCTTTCGTTTACCAAAACCAAAATGGTTGAGGAAAATTTTAAAAATCTCAGGTCCTTTAGCTGCTCCTTCGGCTAATTGGGAAGGTTATGAACCAGCAAGGACAGTTTATGAAGCTAAGAAATATTTTGGAAATAAAGTTATTTATTATGATGCTGGGAAAATTAAAGGGCAACCATCAACTTTAATTAAATTAAAAAATGGGAAAATTGAAATTTTAAGAAAAGGAGA
>CALHAT010000013.1 GCA_937934285.1 Minisyncoccota bacterium
TGGTGGACATATAAAATCAACAAAAGAAATTAATCCAAATGCTTTTAAACTAACAAAAATTGCTGGTGCTTATTGGCGTGGTAATGAGAAAAACCCAATGCTTTTAAGAATTTATGGAGTTGCTTTTCAAACTGAAAAAGAATTAAATGAGTATCTGCAAAGACAAGAAGAAGCTGAAAAATATAATCACCGCGTTTTAGGTGAAAAATTAAAAATTTTTATAATTAGTCCCCATGTTGGCAAAGGGTTACCTTTATTTTTACCCAAAGGAGAAATAATCAAAGATATTTTAATGACCTATATGAGAAAAAAAGAAAAAAAGTATGGTTATATTTATGTTTCTACCCCCCATGTTGCTTCTTACAAACTTTATGAAAAAAGTGGTCATTTGAAATATTATCAAAATGATATGTTTAAAGTTTTAGATCCTGAAGGCGAAGATTATTATTTGAAACCAATGAACTGTCCCCATCATCATCTAATTTACCAGGAATTAGTAAGAAGTTATCGCGATTTGCCATTAAGACTTGCTGAAGCTGGAGCTGTTTATCGTTATGAAAAATCTGGTGAAGTTTATGGCTTAATGAGGATTCGTGGACCAATTACTCAGAATGATGCCCATATTTACACTCGAGAGGAAGAATTAGAAGAAGAATTTTTAAAAGTAATTGATCTTTTTTTAGAAGTTTATCAAGATATTGAAGTAATAAAAAATTATTGGTTTCGTCTTTCTTTGCCAGATTTTTCGGGTAAAAATAAATTAAAATACGGCGGTGATTTAAAATTATGGCAATGGGCAAGCAAAAAAATTTCTACCGCTTGTAAAAAAAGAAATATTTCTTTAGTTGAAGCTAAGGGTGAAGCAGCTTTTTATGGTCCGAAGCTTGATGTTCAAATAAAAAATATTTATGGCAAAGAAGAAACGCTGTCAACAATCCAGGTAGACATTTTAGTGCCCAAGAGAATGGGACTTTCTTATATTGACAAAGATGGCCAACAAAAAAATCCAATTATTATTCACCGTGCCATTTTAGGAGCTTATGAAAGATTCATTGGTTTTCTTTTAGAAGCAACCAAAGGTGATCTGCCCTTATGGTTAGCACCAATTCAATTAGTTATTTTGCCAGTGAGCGAAAAAAATCTTGATTATGCTCAAAAAATTTTCGCTTCTCTTAAAGAAAAAAATTTCCGTTTGGAAATCTGGTCTAAAGATTCTTTAGCTCGAAGAATTTTATTCGCTGAAGAAGAAAGGATTCCTTTAGTTGCTATTGTTGGTAATAAAGAGTCTCGAAACCAGACAGTTTCCTTAAGAACCAAGAAAGAAGGTAATTTAGGCGAAAGAAAAGTCAGCGAACTTTTAAAAATTTTAAATGAAAAAGGGAATCCCCCTAATTAAATTTTTTCTAATTTTATTAGATTTCGGTTTATATTTTTTAGCTTTAAGTTTAACTCTGGTTTTTCGTTATGGCTCAGATTTTTCTCAGAGATTAGGAGAGCATTTTTATCCTTTCCTTTTCCTCTTTCCTTTTTATCTTTTAGCTCTTTTAGCTTTTGACCTTTACAATTTTTTTCTATTAAATTTAAAAAATCTTTTCTTCCGTCTAATTAATTTTTTCTTAACTGTCATCGTTTTTTCAGTCATCTATTTTTATTTTAATCAGATTATTTTTCCCCTATCACCAAAAACTAATCTTCTTCTTTTCATCACGATTTTTATTTTTCTTTTAAGTTTAAGTCGTGTTTTCTTACTAAAAATTTTTTATCGAGAAAAAATCCCAATTTATTTTTGGGGTAGGGAAAAATTAAGAGAAAAATTAAAAAAAGATTTAAAAGATAATTCTTTTTTTGACTATCAAGAGTTTCAAAAAGAATTTAAAGAAAATTCAATTTTAATTCTTGATCCTGCCTTTCCCTTGGAAAAAGAAAATTTACTTAAAAAAATTTTGGCTTTTAAAATAACCTGTTTTGATTTTGTTGATTTTTATGATAGATTTTTGGGGCGTCTGCCTTTGGAAGCTGTTAATTTTGATTTAGTTATTAAAGAAATTATTGGCGGTGAAACAATGGGCTATTTTTATCTGAAAAGAGCAATCGATTTAATTTTAGCTCTTCTTTTCTTTATTGTCTTCTTTATCCCCTTATTTTTACCGATTGCTTTGTTGATTTTTATTAATTCTCCTGGCCCGATTTTCTTTTTTAATGAAAGAGTTGGTTATCGTGGCAAAGTTTTTAAGTTAATTAAATTTAGAACAATGACTGGTAGTCAAAAAAGACAAAAATGGGCTATTGGCTCTGAGGAAAAGAGAATTTTCTTTATCGGTAAAATTTTAAGGAAAACTCATTTAGATGAATTGCCCCAGTTAATAAATATCTTAAAAGGCGAACTTTCTTTTGTTGGACCGAGACCGGAACAACCAGAAATTTTTAAAGATTTAGAAAAAAAGATTCCCTTTTACGAGTTGCGTTCTTTGGTTTTGCCTGGATTGACTGGTTGGGCTCAAGTTAATTTCAAATATCCTGAAAATCTTGAGGAAACAAAAATTAAATTTGAATATGATCTTTATTATTTGAAAAATAGCAATTTATTTCTTGATATTTTAATTATTATTAAAACCCTTCACAAACTTTTGAATCCGTTTCTTTAACGATTTTTAAACGAAACTTGACTTTTTATTAATTTTTAGTTAAAATTATTCTAAACATAGGTCGTTTTTATTTTTACCTTAAAAAAAATTTTAAAATGGCAGCAAAATTTGAACGAACCAAACCACATATTAATGTCGGAACAATTGGTCATATTGATCACGGTAAAACTACTTTAACGGCAGCAATTCAGCATATTTTAAAATTGAAAGGTCTACTTGAAAAAGCTTTAACTTATGAGGAGATAGATAAGGCTCCAGAAGAAAAGGCTAGGGGTATTACTATTAATATTCATCATTGTGAGTATGAGACCGAAAAAAGACACTATGCTCATATTGATGCTCCTGGTCATGTTGACTACATTAAAAATATGATTATTGGTGCAGCTCAAATGGATGGAGCTATTTTAGTTGTTGCTGCTAACGATGGCGTGATGGCTCAAACACGAGAGCATATTTTGTTAGCTCGTCAAGTTAATGTTCCGGCAATGGTTGTTTTTATTAATAAAGTTGATATGGTTCCAGACAAGGAATTAATAGATCTAGTTGAAGAAGATGTTCGTGCTGAGCTTAAAAAACATGGCTATCCTGGTGATGAAATACCGGTTATTCGCGGTTCAGCCTTAAAAGCTTTAGAAGCTAAATCCTTAGACGATGAATGGGCCAAGCCTATTTTAGAACTTTTAGATGCTTTAGATAATTATATTCCTGAACCAGTCAGAGAAGTTGATAAACCATTTTTAATGCCAATTGAAGACGTCTTCTCAATTGAAGGCCGGGGAACAGTGGTTACGGGAAGAGTTGAGAGAGGTAAAATTAAAGTTAATGAGGAAGTTGAAGTTATTGGTCTTTCTCACGAAACAATGAAAACTGTCGTTACTGGAATTCAAATGTTTCATAAAGATTTAGATGAAGCAATTCCTGGTGATAATGTTGGTATTCTTTTGAGAGGTGTTAAGAAAGAGGATGTTGAAAGAGGAATGGTTGTTGCTAAGCCAGGGACAATTACTCCTCATACTGAATTTGAGGCTGAAGTTTACGTTTTAAGAGCAGAAGAGGGTGGTAGACATACGCCGTTTCATACTGGTTATAAACCTCAATTTTATGTTAGAACAACAGATGTTACCGGAGAAATAATTTTAACCGAAGGTATCGAAGCTGTTATGCCAGGAGATAATGCAAAAATGATAGTTAAATTAATTTATCCCGTGGCTCTTGAGGAAGGTTCAAGATTTGCAATTCGTGAAGGAGGGAAAACAGTCGGTGCAGGCGTAGTAACAAAAATTTTGAAATAAACTATATTTGAATTTTTTCTAATGGTAGGCAGAACTAAAAGTGATCAGACAGGAAAAATTAAACCCGAACAAATCATTAGATTAAGATTAAAATCCTATGATCATCGACTTCTGGATAAATCCTTAAAGCAAATTGTTGAGCTTTTACAAAAAGAAGGTCTTGAGCTTAAAGGACCTATACCTTTACCAACAGAAATTAGAAAATATACATTAAATCGTTCACCATTTATCTACAAAAAAAGTATGGAGCAGTTCGAAATCAGGATTCATAAAAGGATTTTGGATATTTTAAATCCAAGCCAAAGGGTTTTAGAACTTTTTAATTCGATTGATTTGCCGGCTGGCGTAGAAGTAGAGATTAAATTATTATAGATTTAGATTTTAAAAATGGTAAAGCCTAAATTTTTATTAGGGGAAAAGATTGGAATGACCCAGATTTTTGTTGATGAAAAAAAAATTCCGGTAACGGTTATAAAAGCTGGTCCTTGTTTAGTTACTGGTTTAAGATTAAAAAATAATGATAAGTATTCAGCAATTTGTTTAGGTTTAAAAGACGAAAAAAAAGATAATATAAAATTAATTCGTGAATTTCGAACCCACGAAGACCCTAAAGATGTAAAAATCGGTGATGTTTTTGATGTGACTGTTTTTGAAAAGGGTGATAAAGTAAAAATTCAAGGAAAAAGAAAAGCTAAAGGATTTGCTGGAGTTGTCAAAAGACATGGTTTTGCCGGTGGTCCAAGAACTCATGGTCAAGAAGATAGAGAAAGAGCCCCGGGTTCTATCGGTCAAAGATGGCCGCAAAGAGTAAGAAAGGGGTTAAGAATGGCAGGAAGAATTGCTCCGCTTAATGTAACTGTTAAAAATTTAGAAATTGTCGATATTTTACCGGAAGAAAATTTAATTTTAGTTAAAGGTAGTGTTCCTGGTCCAAATAAAAGTATTGTTAAAATAATTGGAGAATGAAAGCTCGCAGTTTCGGCTCGCTCGGCGCGCCAGTTTGGCCTTCGCTTTCGCTTCGGCTCAAACATTCACCCCTGTCTGCCGACAGGCAGGCACGGCCTACCCGAGCCTCGCTCACCGAACTGCTCGCTAGTTAATAAATTGTTATTCGCCGGAACGAGCCTCGGGGAACAATTAAAAATTTACGAATATAGTAAAACAATGAAAACAGATTTATATAATTTTCAAGGAGAAAAGATTGGCGAGATTGAACTTCCTGAAGGAATTTTTAATTTAGAATTTAAACCAGAACTTGTTCATCAAGTTATGAGATGGCAAATGCTAAATACCTATTTCCCTTATGCTCATACTAAAGACCGTGGCGAAGTAAGAGGTGGTGGAAGAAAACCTTGGCCACAAAAAGGAACTGGTCGAGCTCGACACGGTTCAATCAGGTCACCAATTTGGAGAGGCGGTGGTGTTACTTTTGGTCCGAGAAAAGAAAAAATTAGAAAGATTAAAATTAATAAAAAAATGAAACGCAAAGCAATTTTAATGATTTTAGCTGAAAAATTAAGGCAAAATTTAGTTAAAGTTATTGATAAAATCGATCCAGAAAGTTATAAAACAAAAGAATTTGAAAAATTTTTTAGTAAATTTTTAAAACCAAGAAAAACAAAAAAGAAAAGAGAAACTGGCCTTTTAGTCATTGAAGAAAACAAACCCGAAGTTTTTCGAAGTGTTCGCAATCTCCCTTATGCTGATAGCATTGAAGCTAGAAATTTAAATTTATTAGAACTTTTAAATCATAAATATCTTTTTTTAACAAAAGATTCGATTGAAGTTATTAAAAAGACATTTTTAAAATGAAGTTTAATTTTTTTAAAAAAATTTGGGGCAGAAAAGGAAGAGAAGAAATTAAAGAGGATAAGAAAGAAGAGACAGTTAAAACAATTGAAATAAAAAGAGGAGCTGGATTTAAAATTTTACCTTTGATAACAGAAAAAACTTTAAAATTAGTTCAAGAAAATAAATACACTTTTTTAGTTGATCCTAAAGTTAATAAAGTTCAAATTAAACAAGCAGTGGAGAATCTTTTTAATGTTAAAGTTGAAGATGTTAAAACTATGAATTATAAGGAAAGAGAAAGAGGGGTAACAAAGATAAAAAGCAAAAGACCTAGATTCAAAAAAGCAATTGTTAAATTATCCCCAGGACAAAAAATCCCAATCTTTGAGTAAGCCACAATCGCAGTCCTATTCCACGGATTAACGTTGTTAGCTCCTAACTGCCAATTTTTTATAAAAGATTCAAGAATAAAAATGTACTTATAAGACGTACTCGCGTTTTATAAGGGACATTTTTAAATTGTTTCCCGAAGCTCATTCCAGTAGGAAACAATTTATCAATTAGCGAGCCGAAACTGCGAGCTTAAATTTCCGTTTACTCTACCAACTTTGACGATCGTCAATTTTGGTAGAGTAAGATATTTTTAAGAATAATGAAAATTTGCAAAATTATGATAAAATAAATTTATAATTCTTGATTCTAAATTCTTGAATCTTGATTCTCTTTTTAGGGGCCTGTAGCTCAGTTTGGTTAGAGCGCCGCTATGGCATGGCGGAGGTCAGGGGTTCAAATCCCCTCAGGTCCACCAAAAGTTATAAGCTTTGAACATCAATTTCAATTTCTTCAATATCAACATCTTCTAAAAGTTTTTTAAGATTAAAATCTAAATCATCTTTAATCTTTAAAATTAACTCTAAAAAGAATCTTTTTCTGATTTTAAAAGGCCGGGAGAAAATTGGTCCAATAATTTCCATTTGTGGATTTTTGTTTTTTAAATTATTTTTAATTTCAGTTAATTTATTCTGAATTTTTTGAAGATTAGTTGAGCCTTCTTTTAAGATAACCAATCTTTGATAAGGTGGAAGCTTATTGACTTTTCTTTCTTTAAGAAGGTCGTCAATAATGTCACCACTCTTAATTTTATTTTCAATTAAGGGATTAAAAATTTCTGAGATTAGGAAAATTTTTTGAACCCGCGAAGAAAAAAATTCTAAAATTCTTAAAAATCGCTCTTTTAAAAATAAATCAGCTGAAAAATAAAATTGAGAAAAATTAAAAAAGAAAAAAGCCTCAGCCAAAATTTCCGGATTTAATAAATAAAAACTACCAACAAGATCAGCTATTGGAGAATTTTTAAATAAGTTAATAATTTTCGATTCATCTTTTTTCAAAAACAGAGCTGGACGATTTAGTTTTAAAAGAAAATTATAGAGAGCTTCAGCACCTTTTTGAATCGAAATAAAAGTTGTTTTTTGTTGACAATGGGGACAAATTTCTGGAAAACTATATCTTTTAAAACAAAAATGACAATAAAGAACATCTTCGCTAAGAGTTAAAGGGTTTTCGCATAAATAGCATTTAAGGGTAAAATAACAATTCTGACAAATTAGTCTTTGGCTAAAAGATTTTTGGGGAACAAAAATTATTGTTTTTTTAAATTCTTTAATTTTTTCTTCAAATTCCTGAAAATGTATTTTCTGAAAATCAATTTTTATTTTCGGTTTTAAATTTAAATTTTTAATTAAAGAAAAGGAAGGAAAATTAGCAATTGCCAAATATTTAATTTTATTTATCTCGGCAAATTTTAAAAATATTTTGCGATAGTCAAAATAGGGTTCTTTGAAAAATTCCTTGTAAAAAATTGAACCCTCTTCGTAAACAACGATTTGATCTAAAAATTGCCAGGGTAGGAAAATACCGTTTTTGGTTGTTAAAAAAACTTCTTTATTTTCGCCAATAATTTTAGGAATTAACTCAAGGAAATTCTTTTCCGAGATTTTCGAGGAAATAACATTTTTAATTGCAAATTTTTCAGCCAAATATTTTAAATAATTATCTTGGGGAACAAGAAGCAAAGTTTTTTTATTAAAAATATCTTCTTTTTCCAAAAAGGGTTTATGTTCGAGAGAAAAAGTTGATGTAGTTCTAACTTTATTAAGATTTTTCTTTTTTTGAAAAATTAGCTTACTATTGAGATAAATTAATTTTTTATAAGGAATAAAATTTAACAGGGCTGAGCTTAAAGAGAGATGAGCATAATTTTTTAACCACTGAGCTAAATTAATTTGATAAGGAAAAATAAAAGGTGCTTCATTGATTATTTTCAAAATCGGTTTAAGCTCAATTTTTTCTTTTTTCAAAAAATATCTTTTTCTTTCAAGGGGGTTTATTTTTAGAACATAGCCATAAATTTTTTTCTTACCAAATTCAATTTGAACTAAAGAACCTTTGGTGATTTTTTTATTAGTAAAATAGGAAAAACAATCTTGGGCTTTGGTGGGTAAGCGAATTAATGGTATAATATCTATGATTAAATATTTTTGAGCAATCATGATTTTTAAAGTTGGTATTGATTTGGGAACAGCTAATAGTAATGTTTATTTGCCCGGCAAAGGAGTGGTTATTACTGAACCAACGGTTGTTGCTTATGATGAAGGGTCACAAAAAATTTTAGCTGTTGGTCACGAAGCTAAAGAGATGATTGGTAAAACTCCGCAGCAGATAAGAATTTACCGTCCTTTAAAAGAGGGAGTCATTGCTGATTACCGGGCTACCTTAGCTATTTTAAGATATTTTTTAAATAAATTAAAATTAACAAAGTTTTTCAAACCAATTTTGGTTGTTTCAGTCCCCGCCGGGATTACTTCAACCGAAAGACGGGCAATTATTGATGCCGGGCTTGAAGCTGGCGCTCGTGAAGTTTTTCCCATTAAAGAACCGCTGTTAGCTGCTTTGGGAGCTGAGATGCCAATTCAAAGTCCTTTAGGGAATATGATTGTTAATATTGGTGGTGGCACAACTGAAGTTGCTGTTATTTCTTTGGGCGGTATTGTCACTTTCGAATCATTAAAAATCGCTGGCGATCAAATGGATGAGGCAATTAAGGAATATTTAAGGAGAAAATTTAATTTAGCTATTGGTGAGAAAACCGCCGAAAAAATTAAAATCGAGATTGGTTCAGCACTAATTTCTTTTAAAAATAACCACTCAGAGTTAAGCTTTGAAGTAAGTGGGGTCGATATAGTTAGTGGTTTGCCAAAACAGATTAAACTTTATTCTTATCAAGTGGCTGAATCATTGCAAAAAGAGCTTCGCGAAATTATTAATGGCATCAAGAGAGTTTTAGCTATTACCCCACCCGAGTTAGTTGCTGATGTTATGCAAAATGGAATGGTCCTTTCTGGTGGAGGTTCTTTGCTCAGAGGTTTAGATTCTTTAGTTTCTAATCAGACCGGTGTTAAAGCTTTTGTTGCTGATGATCCCTTATATGCGGTCGCTCGGGGAACAGGTAAGGTTTTAGAAAAGATTGATTTATATAAAAAAGTTGTTCAAGCTCACCTTTAATGATTATTGGCAACGAAAAACAAAAAATTTTTTTAAAAGAATTATTGACGAATTTTGATCAGGCAACGATTTTGCTTTTAGGTCCTGAGGGGGTTGGTAAGTTTTCGGTGGTTAAGGAATTTTTGCAGTTAGAGGATGACTGGGAAAGAATTTTTTTTCAAGCCGAAGATAAAAATTTTAAAATTGAAACAGCCCGTTTGATAGCTTCTTTAAGTAACTATAAAACCAAAAAAAGAATTATTGTTATCGATGAAGCTCATAGATTTCAGTTCCAAGCTCAAAACACTCTCTTAAAAACTTTAGAGGAAGCACCGTCAAATACAATTTTTATTTTGATTACCCATCGTTTAAATAAAATTCTTTCGACAATTCGTTCGCGAAGCATTTTAATTAAATTTAATTTAGTTGACAAAGAAAAAGTTTTTGAATTTTTGAAAGCTCAAGGTTATCAATCTGAAGAAATTGAAATGGCCTGGCAGTTTTATCCCGGCCAACCCGGAAAAATTTTACAACTCTTAGAAAGCAAAAATAAATTAAGCCTTTTGCATCAATTTATTACCGCAAAAATTCCCGAAAAACTTAGCTTACTTGAAGAACTTAAAAACAATTTTTCTTTACCTGAATTTTTAGAGTATTATCTTCTTTGGTTAAGAAAAAATCCGCTTGGATCAAAAAATATTTTTTTAATTAAAAAGCTACTTGATCTTTATGGAGAAAGTGAAAACAATCTTAATTTTGAAATTCAATTAGCCAATTTGATTTTGCATCATGGATAATGCTTGGAAAACTTTAAAACAAATTATCTTGATCTTAATTCTAGTTTATTTTTTGGCATTTCTGTTTGAAACAGATTTTTTGTTAAGTTTAGCCCAAACTAAACCAAAATTTGATTTTAGTCGGTATTTTTATAGGATTTTAAATTTAGAATGATAGAGGATTTTAAAAAAAATCTTCAAAAAATTAAAAATGAACTTGATGAGAGAATCAAAGCAATTCGTGGTCACCGTCTTTCTTTGACCTTTTTAGAAAATCTAAGAGTGGAAATTTATAATCAGGATTTTCCTTTAAAATCTTTAGGTTTTTTATCACAGCTAGATCATTTAACTTTTCGTTTCGATCCCTATGATCAAAACTCTTTAGCTGAAATTGAAAAATCTCTTAGTCAAAGAAAGCAAAATTTCAATTTAATAAGAGAAAAAAATGGTTTGATTATTAAATTTCCACCTTTAACCGAAGAATTGAAAAAAGAAATTTTAAAATCACTCGTATCTTTGAAAGAAGAGGTAAGAATTAAAGCCAGACTTTTGCGCGATGATTTTTTAAAAGAATTAAAACAACAAAAGGAAGCAAAAAAAATTTCTGAAGACAGTTTTTATAAAACTAGAGAAAATTTAGATAAAGCTGTTCAAGATTTTAATGAAGAGGTCGAGAAGATTTTTAATCAAAAGGAAAAAGAAATTCTCGGATGACAATTATTTTATTTTTATTCTTTTTAAGCTTATTGATCATTGCTCACGAGTTTGGTCATTTTTTAGCAGCAAAAAAATTAGGAGCAATTGTTGAAGAGTTTTCGTTGGGTTTTCCGCCAAGAATTTTTTCGCGAAGAATTAAGGAAACTGTTTATTCAATTGGTGTCATTTTATTTGGTGGTTTTGTTAAATTAAAAGGCGAAGATAATCCTAATGATTTAGCCGGTTTTTTATATTTATCACCAAAAAGAAAATTATTAATTGTTTCCGCAGGAGTTTTATTTAATATTCTGTTAGCCTATTTTCTTTTTGTGTTCAGTCTATCTTTAGGTTATCCCGTTGAAAGTCAAAAAATTTTTGTCAGTGGTTTTGTTAAAAGAAATTCTTGGGTCGCCCAGAAATTTCAGATTGGTGACGAAATTTTAGCCGTCAGGTTCAAGGGTCAAGAATATAAGTTTAAAAATCTCCAAGAACTTTCGCAGTTCTTAAAAGCAAATCAGGGTCAAGAAATAGAATATATTATTTCTCGTCAAGGACAAATTTTGACTCAAAAAGTCAAAATTCCAGCCGGAATTTATTTAGCCAATTTTACTTTAAAAAAAGAGAAATTTCCTTATAATTTTCTTTTGGCTTTTCAGAAAACTCTTGAAAATTTTAAAAAAATAATTTTTGGGTTTTTTCAAATGATAAAAAATCTCTGGCGCCAGGAAAAAATTAATTTAGAAATAATTGGTCCTATTGGGATTTATAATTTATTTGATTATTTTAAAAATTTCGGCTGGGGTTATTTATTTTATTTTCTTGGTGTTCTTTCTTTAAATTTAGCTTTTATCAATTTTTTGCCTATCCCGGCTTTGGACGGTGGTCGAGTTTTATTTATTCTTTTTGAAATTTTTGGTAAAAAATTAGATTATCGCCAACAAGAAATAGTTCATCGTTGGGGTTTTATTTTTTTGTTACTTTTACTTTTGGTCGTTAGTTTGAAGGACATCTCGCAACTTTTAAAACCATGACTAAAGAAAAAAATTTTTCGCAATGGTATTTAGATACTATTTTCAAAGCTGATTTAATTGATTATGGTCCAGTTAAAGGAACGATTGTTTTTAAACCTTACGCCTATCGGATTTGGGAAAAATTACAAATTATTGTTGATGAAGAGATTAAAAAATTAGGAGTTCAAAATGTTTATTTTCCGATTTTTATTCCTGAGAGTTTGTTAAGAAAAGAAAAAGAACACTTTCAAGGTTTTACTCCAGAAGTTGCGGTAGTTACTTATGCTGGTGGTGAAGAACTCCAAGAAAAATTAGTTGTCCGACCAACTTCAGAAACAATAATGTATCCATATTTTGCTAAATGGATAAAATCTTATCGTGATCTGCCTCTTTTGATAAATCAATGGACTAATGTTATTCGCTGGGAAAAAAGACCCTTTCCTTTTATAAGAAATACTGAATTTTTGTGGCATGAGGGGCATACTGCTCATCGCGACCATAATGAATCTTTAAGTTTTGTTTTAAAAATTTTAGCAATGTATGAGAAAATTTATCAGAATATTTTAGGTATTTATGGTTTTGCGGGAAGAAAATCCGAAGCTGAAAAATTTGCTGGTGCTTTAGCCACTTATACTTATGAAATTTTACTTCCTGATGGTAAAGCTTTACAAGGTTGTACTTCTCATGATTTAGGACAAAATTTTTCTAAAGTCTTCGAGATACGCTTTCAGGATAAAGATAAAAAATTAAAATATATTTGGCAAACTTCTTGGGCAATAACAACCCGAGCTTTAGGAGCTTTGATTGCTGTTCATGGTGATGATCGTGGTTTAATTTTGCCACCGAAAGTTTCGCCTTATCAAGCAGTAATTGTTCCTATTTATGGCAAAACAAATAAAAAGAAAATTGATAATTTCGCTCAAGAAATTCAAAAAGAAATTCCCGAAACTTATTTTGATGCCACTTCTAAAACTCCAGGTTATAAGTTTAATTTTTGGGAATTAAGGGGAATACCTTTAAGAATCGAGATCGGTGAAAAAGAGGTACAAACTAAAAAGCTAACTCTTTATCGTCGTGATAATCAACAAAGACTTTCTTTAACTCAAGAAGATCTTAAAAATAATTTAGAAAATATCTTTAAAGAAATTGAAGAGAATCTCCTAAAAAAATCAAAGAAATTTACCTTTGACCATACTTTTAGTGTTAATTCTTACAATGAATTTAAAAAAATTCTTACCACCAAAAGAGGTTTTATTAAAGCTTTTTGGTGCGAAAATAAAAAATGTGAAGCTAAAATAAAAGAAGAAACAAAAGCAACAACAAGATGTTTGCCAATTCAAAAATCAAGAAGCAAGATTCAAGAAGTAAGAAGTAAGAAGAACAAATGTATTTATTGTGGTCGGAAAGCTAAAAATGAATGGCTTTTTGCCCAAAGCTATTAATGATTAAAATCAAAAGTAATTTATGGATAGCAATTGACCTGGGAACTTCTTATACCAAGGTTTATCTTAAAGAAGTCGGCATCTTACAAGAATTGCCAACAGTTCTTGCTTTAAATAAAAGAAACCGAACTATTGTTGCTTTTGGCGAAGAAGCTAAAAAAATGATTGGCCGTAATCCTCAAAACATTGAAGTGATTAGACCTGTTTTTCGAGGAATAGTTACTCATTTTGATGAAGCTTTGATTTTTTTGGAAACAATTTTGAGTAGAATCAAGAAAGAGTATTTTTCATTTTGGGGTACAAGACTTTTAATAGGTATTCCTTTGGATTTAACTGAGGTTCAAAAAAAGGGCGTTATCGATGTTGGTTTGGGTTCAGGTGCTAAAGAAGTTTATTTAGTCGAAGAACCTGTTGCTGCGGCTTTAGGAGCTAATTTAGATATTGATGAAGCTAAGGGAATTTTGATTGTTGATATTGGTGGTGGGACAACAGATATTGCTTTAATTTCTTTAGGCGGTGTAGTTTTAGGTAAAAGTTTAAGAATCGGCGGTGATACTTTCAATGAATCAATTATTGATTATTTAAGAACTAAATACGGTTTGATTATTGGTGAAGGCCAGGCCGAAGAAGCAAAAATTCAGATCGGGACCATTTTATCCAAGAGCGGTAATAATTTTATTTTGAAAGGTAGGGATGTTTTAACTGGATTGCCCAAAGAACATCCTTTTACTAGCCAAGATTTAAGAGAAAGTATCTTAGAGAATCTCGAAGACATTGCTGTGGTCTTAAAGGACATTATTAACTTAACACCCCCCGATCTTTTAGGTGATGTTAGTTCTTTAGGTATTTATCTTTCTGGGGGAAGCTCTCTGATTGAAGGACTGGATAATTTCTTAGAAAAAGAAATAAAGCTTAAAATAAATTTAGTTGATGAACCTAAATATGCTGTTATTCGTGGTCTTGGTAAAATTTTGGAAGATTTTAAACACTATCAAAAACTTTTAATCAATGTTTAAGAAAAAAATAAAAAATTTTTTAATAATCACGGGCTTGGCTTTGATAATTTCTTTTTTGAGTAGCAAGACAATTTTAGCTCAAGCTGAAGAAACACTTTTTGTTTGGTCTCTAAATTTTCAAAAGATAATTAAAGATTTATTTAAAAAACTTCTCCCTTCTTCCGAAGATATTTATAAAGAAAAATATTACGAACTTTTACAAGAGTTAGCCAAATTAAAGCTTACTCTTAAAAATATCAAAGAAGCGGATATTGTTCGGATTCAGCAAAAATATTTAACCAATCTACAAGAAACCAAAGTTTTTAAAAAAGATTCTTTGGGCAATTATTATTTAGAAAATTTCCCTGATATTACCGAAGGAATGATTGTTCTTGATAAAAATTGGCTTTTAGTTGGGCGCGTTATTAAAGTTTTTAAAAATTATTCGGTAGTTCAATCTTTGGAAACACCAAATTTAGAATTTAATGTTACTGATATTGATGGTAACCTTCTTGGTTTAGCAAAAACAATTTCCAATGGTTTTTTGGAGGTTAATTTCGTTGATCCTCAAATTGAAATTAATTTAAATGATTTTGTTCTAACTGAAAAAGGAATTTTCCCCTCCGGTTTGGTTGTTGGTTCAGTAACCAAAGTTTATCGCACTCAATTTAATCAAAAAATTATTGTTAAAGCAGTCTTTGATTCAGAAAGCCCAACTTTTTTAGTTATTAAAAAATGATTCTTGATTTTTTTCTCCTTATCATTCTCCAGCCAATTTTTAGCTCTCTATTCTTTTTTTTAGCCCCTTTATTTTTTGATTTTTTTAAAGCGAGATTGAAAGAATTGAATTTTAAAATTTTTATCTATTCTTTTTTAACGGATTTAATTTTCCTCAAGCCCTTGGGATTTTTCTTAATTTTGAGCTCCTTTCCTTTTTTATTTCTGTCTTTTGTAGAAAAATTTTTGAATTATAATAAATTTCATCAACGAATTTTTTTTCTTATCCTTTTTAATTTTATTTTCTTAATAGGTTTTTTTTATCTGTCCGGAATCAAAGCTAATATCCAAATTTTTGCTAAAATTTTTCTTTTTAATTTAATTTTTCAGATAATTTATTTGGAAATTAAAAATATCTTTCTTGCCAAATGATTGATGAAGAAACTCTTTTTGGTTTAAGTGGCGAGAAAATTAAATTAAGTCATTTTAAAGGGAAAAATAATTTTATAT
>CALHAT010000014.1 GCA_937934285.1 Minisyncoccota bacterium
TTATTTTTTTTATAATTAATTTTTTTGCTTTAGTTTATTTTTTTTATATCCAATTTATTTTAAAAGAAGAGTTTCTTAAAATTGGAGAAAATCTTAAAAAAATTGTCTACTTTTCCTTTCCGCCTCGAGGCAATATTTATGATCGTCAAGGAAAGATTTTAGTTAGTTCTGAGCAGGTTTTTGATGCCTATCTTGATTTAGAAAAAACCCCTCCTCAATTTAATTTTCAAGAAATTTTAGCTTCAGGAAGATTTTTTTATCGTGGCAATCAATTAATTGTTCGTAATCTTCCCAAAGAAATAGCCCTTAATCTTTTAGCTAATAAACCGGATTTTATAGAAATTGTTCCTTCTTTTAAAAGAAAATATTTGGTTCATCAAGAAATGGGCAATCTTATTGGTTATGTTGGTTTCCCTTTACAAAATTCAAAATATCATCAGGAAGAATTTATTGGCCAAGCCGGCTTAGAACTTAGTTATCAAGATTACTTAGGTGGTCAACCAGGTGAAACAATTTATCAAAAAATTAACAACAATTTTAAAAAAATTAAGGAAATCCCTCCGCAGCCAGGTAAAAATTTAATTTTAACTATTGATGCTGATTTTCAAAAAAAAGTTTATGATCTTCTTGAAAAATATTTTCGCGATAATGGCTATCAAAGTGGCGCTTTCATTGCTTTAAATATCAATACCGGCGAAATTATTTCTTTAATTTCTTATCCATCTTATGATCCTAATTGGTTTTTGGAAAATCCTCAAAAAGCTTCTCGGATTCTGAATGACAAAAATCATCCTATATTTAATCGTGTTATTAGTGGTCTTTATGTGCCTGGTTCAACGGTTAAGCTAATTGTTGCTGCCGGAGCCTTAGAAGAAAAAATTGTTAGTCCAGAAACAAAAATTTATGCCGCTGGTGAGCTTAGGATTCCTAATCCTTATTTTCCCGGAACTTATTCAATTTTTAAGGATAATAAAATTCATGGTTGGACAGATATTTATAAAGCTATTGCTGATTCAGTTAATATTTATTTTTATGTTGTCGGTGGTGGCTATCCTTATCCTTCGCCAGAAATACCAATCAAAGAAGGTTTAGGAATTTATCGACTTATTAAATATTGGCAGTTATTTAATCTAGGGCAGAAATCTGGAATTGATTTAGTCGGCGAAAAGGAAGGTTTTTTGCCTTCACCAGAAACAAAAGCTAAAAATGTTTTTGATAAAATTTGGCGTTTAGGTGATACTTATAATGTCTCAATTGGCCAGGGTGATTTATTGGTCACACCACTGCAGATTGCTTTGTGGACAAGTGCTATGGCAACCAACAAAATTTACCAACCATTCATCGTTAAAAAAATTATTGACGATAAGGGCCAGGTTATCTTTGAACGTCAACCCAAAATTTTAAGAGAAAATCTCATCAAAGATGAGAATTTGAAAATTATTCAAAAAGCTATGAGATTAACAGTAACCCAAGGAACAGCTAAAGCTTATTTAAGTGATCTACCCGTTGCTGGTAAAAGCGGAACTCCAGAAATTTATGGTAAAAAGAAATTAAATGCAATTTTTACTGGTTATTTACCTTATGATAAACCAGAAATAGTTATAACTCTTTTAATTGAAGATGTTCCAATAGGTTCGATTGCCACCTTGCCTCTCTACCGGGAAATTGTTAAAGCTTATTTAGAATTAAATTATGGAAGAAATACTTTTTGAAAAACCAAAATTTATTAAGGAAGAAAAATATTTAATTGAACCATTTTTTACCAATCTCGATAAGTCGGTTTATGCTTTAACTTTCTTGCCTTCGGAAGTTGCAGGTGCTTTATGTTCAAGAGCTAGTCGCTCCAAAGATGACTTAAGGGTTATTTTTTTAAATGAATTTGTTAAACCATTCTTAGAAACTGAGTATGGTCAAGGCTTTCAAGCTTTAGTTGAGTTTTTGCATCGTTGTCCTTCGGAAATAATTTTTGCTAATCCTAAATCTCGTGAGTTTTACAGTAAATGGTTGGCTGAATATGGCGATGATTCAATTGCGCAAATGTCTGGAACTCATTTGATTTTTTCCTCGCTATCCCAAGTAGCCATTAAACATATTGAAAACCAAAGAATCGGTTTAGCGCCGATTGAAAAATCAACTCGCTATGTAGATTTTTCTAAAAAAGTTAACAACTATTATCTTTATTTTACTCCGCCAGAAATTGAAGATTTTGGTTTAAAAAATGAATATCAAGAGACAATGAATTTTGTTTTTCAAACTTATGAAAGTCTTTATCAAAAATATCTTCAATATCTTAAAAATCGATATCCTCAGGAAAAAGAGATTGTTTTAAAAACAAAAACTTTTGATGTCCTAAGAAGTATTTTGCCAACAGCAACTTTAAGTCAATTAGCTCTTTTTGGTAATGGCCAAGCTTTTGAATATTTGATTAATCGCTGTCTCAATCATCCTTTAACAGAAATTCGTTGGGCTGGTCAAAGAGCCTACGAAGAACTTAATAAAATCATCCCCTCATTTTTAAAAAGATTAGAAAAAGAAGAGAGTCAAGGCTATCGAAAATATTTAGGAGAAAGAAGTCAAAGGATTAATGATGTTTTAGAAGAGATAAATTTTGAAAGAGAAATTTTTCAAGAAGGAAATGTTAAACTTATAGAATATGATCCTCAGGGTGAAGATAAAATTATTGCCGGACTTTTGTATCCTGAACTTAAAGAACCCTTGGAAAAAATTTTTGAAAAAGTTAAAAGATTAAAAATTTCTGAAAAAGAAAAAATTTTCGAAAAAGTTTTAAAAGATAGAAAATACCGTTGGTATAAAATTCCTCGAGCTTTTGAAAATGTTTATTTAAAGTTTGAAATTGTTTTAAATATCGGTGCTTGGCGCGATTTACAAAGACATCGAATGCAAACAGAGTATCATCAAAAATTTAATATCTCTAATGGATTTGAAGTTCCTCAAGAGCTTGTTGAATTAAAATTAGACCAAGAATTTGTTCAAGCTCTTGAAAAAATTGAAAAATTGTTTCTCAAAATAGAAAAATTTAATAAAGAAGTCGCCCAATATTCAGTTTCTTTGGCTCATAAAATAAGATTTATTCAATATCAAAATTTAAGACAATTTTTTTGGGAAACAGAATTAAGAACAATACCTCAAGGCCATCCTGATTATCGAAAAATTGAGCAAGAAAAAGCAAAAATAATTCAAAAAATTTATCCCTTGCTTGGCAAATACCTTTTGGTTGATTTTGGAAATTATGATTTCGCCCGTCGCCAAACCTTTGACAAAATCGAAAAGAAAGAGCAAGAATTAAAAGATTTGTTAAAATAACTTATAAGGGTCGCTCTTAATTTTAGTTTTAAAATGAATAATCATTTATACAATCTTTATTCCCAACTTGTTCAAGACCGTCGTAGTATTTATCGGATCCAAAAATTTTATCTTAAAGAAGCTCGAGGTTGTAAAAAATGTCAAGCTTTCTGGAAACAAATTTTACAAGAAAAACAAGAACTTACTCAAAATATATTAAAGCTTATTAATGATCATAAGTAAAGCTATTTTTAATTATTTTTTTTAAAAACACAGGAATATTTTGTGGAATTTTAATTACATTTTTGATTTGTCTGGCTCTTTCTAAATCTTTTTTTTCTATTAGTTGATAATTATTTTTTTTACAATAAAAACAATAAAGACCCCTTCGATTGTTAAAAAAGGCAAAATTTTTCAATTTTCTATTGCAATCCGAACAGTTTTCTAAATCGATCTCATAACCACGTTCTTTTAAAAGATGATATAAGAACCAATAAGGAAAACTTTGTGGATTTTGGGCTAAATAATTTTCTAAATGAGTTGAAACAAACCATATAAATCTAGGAGTTTCTGGAAACTTTAATTTGCTAAGTAACCTTAAAGACCACAAAAAAAGATAGGGATTTTTTTTAAAGATCTTACCTGTTGTTTTTATAGGTAATGCAGAAATTATTTTAAATTGGGAAAAATTAGTTAAGATTAAAAAACGATTTAAATTACCTGTTTCCATTAAATTTAAATTTTTGCTTGAAATTCTAAAAATACTCTTACCCAAACACTTTAAAATTCCGTAATTTTTTGTTAAAATATATATCAGAGCGTCATTCTCTTTTATTTTCTCTTTAGCTAAAACCAAGCCATTTAATTTTAAAAAAATCATGAGTAAAAGAACCAAAGAAATAATTTTCGTTATTTTAATTATAAGCTTATTTTCATTTTCATCTTATCGGTTTGGTTATGAATCAGCCTTGGCTCAGAATTTAGTAAAGACGAGTTTCTCGGTTAAAAACTTTTTGATGTTTTTAAAAGCTTGGGATATTATCAAGAAAAACTATGTTGATCCTCAAAAAATTGATGCTGATAAAGCTATCTTTGAAGCGACTCGTGGTCTTTTAAAATCGCTTGATGACCCCTATTCAGATTTACTTTCGGAAAAACAAAAGAAAATTTTTGAAGAGGATTTAGCTGGTTCATTTGGTGGGGTTGGTTTTGAAATTGGTTTTCGCAAAGGCTTTTTAACCGTGATTGCTCCTTTAGAAGGAACACCTGCTGAAAGAGCAGGCTTGAAAGCTGGCGATAAAATTTTAAAAATTAATGGTGAAGAAACCGAAAATATGTCTTTGGAAGAAGCGGTCAGTAAAATAAGGGGTCAGCCAGGAACAAAAGTAGTTTTAACTATTATGAGAGATGAATGGCTTGAGCCCAAAGATTTTGAAATCACAAGAGAAATTATTAATATTCCCGTCATTAAAACAAAATTTATTTCACCAAACATTGGCTATATCAAAATTAATACTTTTGGAGCAAAAACTTACTCAGAATTTATTAAAGCTCACAATTCTTTAAAAAATCAAGGTGCTCAAAAATTCATTCTTGATCTTCGCAATAACCCCGGTGGTTTTTTAGAAGTGGCAATTAAGATGAGTGAAATTTTCCTGCCGCGAGGAAAAATAGTCTTAAAAGAAGTAATTCGAAACGAGGGGACAAAAACAATCCTTTCTGAAGGACCTGGCAATTTAATCTCTGAAAAAATAGTTATTTTAATTAATAAAGGTTCAGCTTCAGCTTCAGAAATTTTCGCTGGTGCTTTAAGAGATAATCTGGGAACAAAACTAATTGGAGAGAAAAGCTATGGTAAAGGAAGCGTTCAACAAACATTTAATTTAAATGGTAATTTGCTAAAACTAACCATTGCTTATTGGCTAACTCCTCAAGGAACAAAAATTGAAGGCAATGGCTTAAAACCGGATATTGAAGTTAAAGACAATGAAGAAACAAAAGAAGATGAAGTTTTAAACAAAGCAGTCGAAGTTATTGGAAACCTGTAAAGACGCGAATGGACGCGAATAATCAAACGCGAATGGACGCGAATGATATTCGCGACGATTCGCGTTATAAAAAAAATGAAGAAAAGAAAAAAAGAAAAAAGAATACCAGTTCTTCTTTTGGAAGATTTGCCGAATTTAGGTCAAAAAGGAGAGGTTGTTTTGGTTAAGCCTGGCTTTTATCGTTATTTAATTTCTCAAAACAAAGTTATTTTAGCCACAAAAGAAAAATTAAAAGAAATCAAACCTCTTCTTTTAGAAGAAAAAACTAAAGAAAGAAAAAAATCTCTTGAAGAAATTAAAAAAGAGATTGAAAATATTGTTCTTGAATTTGAATTAAAAATAGGTCCTCAAGGTCAAGTTTTTAATCCAATTACCAAAGAAAAAATAATCCAAAAATTAAAAGAAAAAAATTTTAATATTTCTCGGCAGCAGATTGATTTAAAAGGAAAACTTACTCAAAAAGGAGAATGTTTAGTAAATATTAATTTAGGTTACAATATTCACGCTAAATTAAGAATAGTAATTAAATAATTCTTTAATTTGTGAAAAAGAAAGCTGATGGGGCCGGAGATTGGCTAAATTTTCAAACTTAGAGGGTAATTGTATATTGTTTTTAATCATTCTATTTGGGTTTTTATAGAGCTGTTTTAGAAATTTAACAAATTTTTCTGGTTGCGAAAGTAATGGCTTTTTGTAAAATTCAATTTTTAGAATTAAAGAATCGACTTTTGGTTGTGGATAAAAATTTTTTTTGCTTATCAGGGCAATTTTTCTAATTTCGCCC
The DNA here is from genome assembly GCA_937934285.1 of Minisyncoccota bacterium. Lineage (GTDB taxonomy): Bacteria > Patescibacteriota > Minisyncoccia > UBA6257 > HR35 > CALHPI01. The sequence continues at coordinate 6,136 of CALHAT010000014.1, forward strand.
CAAATTTTCAACCAATTATACCAAAACTCGCCTTCAGTTAGAATTTTCTCACCAACTTCTTTTTGCAAAGTCAAAACAAAAAGTCGAGGATAATTTTTTATATTTAAAACTTTTCTAAAAATCAAACCAGTAATACTGTAGGGAATGTTACCAGTTAATTTATAATCATGATTAAATTTAGCTAAATTAGCTGAAAGAAAATTTTTGTTTCTAATTTCGATATTTGGTAAAGAAAATTTATTTTTTAAATATTGAGCTAAATTTTTATCAATCTCATAAACAATAAGATATTGTGCTTTTAAAAGATATTGACTGAGTTCACCGTGACCGCCGCCAATCTCAATAATAGTATCAGTTGGTTGTATCTCAAGTTCTTGTGAAATTAATTTCAAAAAAGCCTGATTTTTTAGAAAATTTTGACCAAAAGTCTTAATTTTATTTTTTTTCATTTTATGATAAAATATTATTTATTGATCAGGTCTATTTTAATTTATTTTAAGAAAAATTTGTAAATTAATCAAAAATAAAATTAATTATTTGATTTTAGTTATTTATGCTTTGTTGATTTTTAATATTACTTTTGCTGAAGTTGCTGATTTTTCAGTTCATGATAGTCAAGGAAATTTTTTACGAGCCGATTTTTCTGAACCAGTAAGACAATCTTTGTCGAGTGATTTTATTTTCCCTTTGGTCGATTATGAGAGACAAGAATTAGAAAAAATTGTCCTAAGAGCTGATAAGAAAACTTGGCAATATGTTATTAAAAAAGGTGAAAGTTTGTGGAGTATTAGTAGAAAGTTTAATATACCTATTAAAGAAATATTAGCTTTTAATAATTTAAAAGATGGTTCTTATCTTAAAGCTGGTGATAAAATTGTTTTGCCTGGCGTTGAACCTAAAGCTAAGTTTAGTGTAGTTTCAGTAAAATTTGTTGGTAAATTTGTTTCTGCTTTAAAAGAAGTCGATGATTTGGTTGTTCCTGTTTCAGGTTTTAATTGGGGCAAGACCCATGGTTTGAATGGAACAGATATAGCTGCCCCTTGCGGTAATGAAGTTTTTGCTGCTAATTCAGGAATAGTTATTGAAGCAAATTATGGTTGGAACGGAGGTTATGGAAATTATATAACAATAAGACATAATGATGGAAGCTATACTTTATACGGTCATTTGCAAATGTTGGTGGTAAAAATCGGAGATATAGTTGAAAAAGGAGAATTAATTGGTTATGTTGGTAATACTGGTTATACAGTCGGTCCTACGGGTTGTCATTTACATTTTGAAGTTAGAGGTAGAACCAATCCATTGCTTCGTTAAAAATGGATCAATTAGTAAAATTTTTAGGTAAACTTGCCTGGGTAGTTTTAATTATTCTTTTGCTTTTTTGGTTTTTTCAAAATAAAGAAGATTTTTTCCCTGCGCGATCAGTTCCTTATATTCCTAATCCCGTCAATCCTTTTAAATAAAATAAAATGCTTTCCTTGAAAGACATTAAAAATTTAATAAGTCAGATTTCTGACCTCCGAGGCCTTAGCGAAAAGGATGTTGAAAATGCTGTTTTAGAAGCCTTAGGCATTGCTTATAAAAAAGACGCTGGTTTAAAGGATGCTTTAGTAAGAGCTGAAAAAAATAGCGAAGGTGGCATTTCTTTTTATTTAATTAAAAATGTTATTGATGATACAGAAGTTGAAAAAGGGTTAATCCGTTTTAACCCTCAGAGAAATATTTTGCTATCCGAGGCAAAAAAAATACAAAAGGACATTAAGGTTGGTGATGAGATTAAATTTCCTTTAGCAGCAAAAGAAAATTTTAGTCGTATAGCTGCTCAAACAGCTAAGCAAATTATTATTCATAAACTAAGAGAAGCTGAGAAATCGTCTCTTTATGATGAATTTAAAAGTAAAGAAAATAAAATAATCAGTGGTGTCATCGAAAAAAAAGATAGTAATGGAAATGTTTATGTTAACCTGGGGAAAATTCTGGGAGTTATGTTTAAAAATGAAGCAATATTAGGAGAAAAATATCTTCCTGGTCAACGGATGAGGTTTTACGTTTATGCTGTAGAAAATACTCCTCGGGGTGTTCAAGTTTTTCTTTCCCGAGCGCATCCTTATTTCATTGCGGCTATTTTTTCTGTTGAGGTTCCCGAAATTTCTGAAGGAGTAATTGAGATCAAGGGAATAGCTCGAGAACCCGGTGTAAGAACAAAAATTGCCGTTGTTTCAAATGTTCCAGGTATTGATCCAGTAGGAGCTTGCATCGGAGTTAAAGGGACAAGAATAGTTTCCATAATGAACGAATTAAACAATGAAAAAATTGATATTATTCCTTGGGATGAAGACCCTCTTAAATTTGTAGCTAATTCACTTTTGCCAGCAAAAGTTTTAGAAGTTAAAGCTTTGCCCAAAAGAACAATGCTTGTTTTAGTTCGTGAAGACGAAATTCCTTTAGCTATTGGTAAAAATGGACAAAACATTAGATTAGCGGCAAAATTAACTGGTTGGCAAATAGATGTTAGGTCGGCTTTAGAACCAGAAAAAGAGGTCGAAGGCGGTAAGGCTTCACCTGAGGAAACAGAAAATGAGCTACCACAATCTGAATCCGGGACCTAAGCCTCCCAAAGAAATTTATGTTGTTATTGAGATTCCCCAAGGTTCTAATGTTAAATATGAATTAGATAAAGAAAATAATATTTTATTTGTTGATAGATTTTTACATACAGCAATGGTTTATCCTTTTAATTATGGTTTTATTCCGCAAACCTTAGCTGATGATGGCGATCCAGTTGATGTTTTGGTTTTATGCGAGAATCCCACCGTTCCTGGCGTTGTTATTAAAGCAAAACCAATCGGTGTTCTAATTATGGAAGATGAAGCGGGTAAAGATGAAAAAATTATTGCTGTACCTTTACCTAAAATTGACCCTGTCGATGGTGTTTATAATGATATTAAAGAATTGCCACTGGCTTTAAAAAATAAAATCGCTCATTTCTTTGAATATTATAAAACTTTAGAACCGGGTAAATGGGTAAAAGTTAAAAATTGGTTAGATCATAAAAGAGCAGAGAAAATGATTGAGAAAGCTATTTTAAATTACCAAAAGAATGCCTGAATTAGTAATCAAAAGAAATGGTCAAAAAGAACCTTACCAAAAAGAAAAAGTTATTAGTTCTCTAAAAAGAATTAACACTGATGAAGCAACGATAAATTTTATTTTAGAGACTTTAGAGAAAAAATTTCCTTCAGTTATCACTACAAAAAAGCTCTATCAAGAAGTTTTTAACCTTTTAAAAGAAAAAAAACCTTTTCTTCAGACAAGATATAATTTGAAAAACGCTCTGTTTCTTTTGGGGCCGTCCGGTTTCCCTTTTGAAAAATTTTTTGCTAAAATTTTAAATTTTTACGGTTATGAAACTAAAACAAATTTATTTTTGATTGGCAAATGTTTAGTTTATGAAATTGATATTTTAGCTAAAAAAGATAATATCGATTTTTTGATTGAATGTAAATTTCATCAATCTTTTAAAAAGAAAGAAGAAATTAAAAATATTCTATATGTTTATGCAAGATTTTTAGATTTAAAAGAAAAATGGTTACAAAGTCAAGCTTGGTTAGTGACTAATACAAAATTTACTTCTGAGACCATTAAATTTGCGGAGTGTTACGGAATTAAATTAACTTCTTGGAATTATCCCCAGAATGAGACTTTAGTCAATTTAATTGAAAATAAAAAACTTTATCCAGTAACAATTTTGACTTGCTGTCCCTCAAGAATTTTTAAAGAATTAATAAAATTTGATATTGTTCTTATTGAGGATTTATTTAAAAAAGAAAAAAGATTTATTAAAAAAATAACCGAAATAAACGAAAAAGATTTAGATTTAATTTTAAGAGAAGCCTCTGAACTTTTAAATAATTGAAACTATTTAGATTTCACTTATTTTTTTGCGCAAGAAACGATAAAACATATACGCTAAAATAACTATAAAAAGAATAAAAAAGAACCAAATATTTGCCAAAATACTTCCTAAAATTGGTACTCCTCGGATAAAGCTTAATAAAGCGTTAAAAGGATTAGTTATAGATTCTATTTCTAAAACTCCTCGTTTTTCAAATTTTTCCCCGGGTGTAGATATTTTAAGCGTGAATTCGTAAATTCCTGGCGATGTTTTGCAGGGCACATTCACTTTCCAATTAACGAATTGCGTTGATCTGGGAGAGAGAATAAAACTTTGCTCTTGAGTTGCGAACCAGTCTTTTATTTCCCCGTTTATTAAAATATTTATCTGTCTATTAACTGAAGTATTGTTTACTAAGGTAAATCGAATATCTTGAGAAGAACAAGTTTTCATTCTATAAGAACTATCTAGAAGGATATCAATCAAGTTACGTGAAGAAATAAATTTCACCTGGGAATCTGTTGGCACTGTTTTAGTTATTGTTTTAGTTACGGTTCTTGTTAAATAAACATTTCTGCCTACAGAGATTAAAATTTCTTTTGTGTTAGTAGACCCTCTATTATCCGTGACTGTAAGTTTTATTCGATGATTACCAGACGCTAAAGCGCGAGAAAAAGAAATATCATTAGAAACTAATTGATTATTAACATACCAAGCATAAGAAGTTATATAACCATCGGGATCATAAGAATTACTTGCATTAAAAGTGACCACGGTGCCTGGAAGAATTTCCTCAGGTGAGAATGCTATAACTGCTACTGGTGATTGATTTTGGGAAATCGATAAAGAAACATCTTGCGAGACATTTACTGAACAAGTACTATATCGAGTTTCATTTCCTGAAGTTACTCTTAAAGTAGTTAGATAATTACCAGGATTAGTGAAAGTTTTTTGACAAGTAGAAGCAGATCCGGTACAAGCCCCTGTCCATTCATAAGAATAATAACCTGTACCACCGCTAACGACACTATAAAAAGAGACTAAAGATCCGACAGGAGCCGGATTGGGTAAAGCATAACAAGAAACATTTAAAGGATTTTGTTGGGTTTGACATCTCGTTGTAAATGAATAAATTTGTCCATAGCCTATACCTTGAGAATTTCTTACTGCTGAACGATAATAATAAGTTGTACAAGGATTTAAGTTAGCAAGAGTATAACAATACCGATAAGGCGTTGAGACTATATAAAAATTCTGTTGGGGCGTTGAATTGCCCAAAAATGAGTTTAATCCCCATTCAAACCAGGCTTGAACATTATTTTCTCCGCCAGTATCAATTATTTCAGCTGACAATACAGCGTAATTAGAAGAATATTGGGTCTGGGAAGGACAGGTTTGAGCTAACACCGGAATGTTAAAATTACCAAAAATCAACCCTAAAATAAATCCTAAAAATATTAAAATAGTCAAGAAATCACTCTTCATAATTTTATTATTTAAAAAATAAACCATTTTTGATTCTTTTTGTTATCAAATAAAAACTTTTGAAAACATAAGGTTTTAATAGTTTTTGTCTCTCCATAATTTGTGCCTGCTGAATTTTGAGCGACAGCACGGTAATAATAAGTAGTACAAGGCTTTATATTTCGATTTTCCCGAAGACAAAAAATACCATCTTTATCGAGAATTAAAGTTTTGGTTTTGCGATTTAAATTTTTTTCCGACTCTCCGTATTCAAACCAAGCCCTAATTTCTCTATCACCACCCAACCCGGCTTTACCAACAAAAATAATAAATCGATAACCTCCGGTTGTTTTTTCCGGACAGTTTATTGTTTTAGCCTCAGTATATTTAAAAAAATACCAAGCTAACAGAAATAATGTGAAGATTAAAAAAAATACTTTTCTCGTTATCATTTAATTTATAGCGTTTCAACTGGTGGTAAGGTTATCACCGTTGGAACACTTCCTTGAACAGTTACTGAACATTGAGTTGATTGAACTGAGCCTATTGAGTCTCTAACAGTTAAATGAGCAGTAAAAGTCCCGAGAGAATTAAAGCTTGTTTGACAGTTAGCTGATGACCCAATACAAGCTCCGGCCCAGCTATATGTATAAGGGGCTACTCCACCATTTACTGTTGAAAAGAAAGTTACTGTTTGGTTTATTCGAGCAGGATTGGGAGAAGCATTGCAACTTATACTTAGAGGTTGACAAGCTGTTCTAAAACACTGAACACTTCCTTCACTTGTACCCACGCTATTTCTTGCAACCGCTTTATATTCATAAGTAGTACAAGCTTGTAAATTACTTAAATTAAAATAAAAATTAAAAGGAAGAGAAATTACATTAACATTTTGCGAGGGTGTTTGATTCCACGAAAAACTTCCCTGCGGTCTCCAATTAAACCAAACGGTTATATTCGGATCGCCCCCATTATCAGTAATTTGTCCCCTTAGCTGAGCTGAGGTGGGAGAATTTAATTGAGTACAAGATAATTGAGCCTGTACTTTAGGTCTAAAGAGAATCATTAACAATCCGATAAAAATGATTGTTAAAAAAATAAGGCTTTTTTTCATTGTAAACGAGTTATAAAATTCCGACTATATCTTATTTTTATAGAATAGACTATAATTTTATAATTTTAACATTTTCGGAAAGATATGTCAAGATGAATTTTGGTATATTTTAAAAGAATTTTTGATGGGTGAGGGACGGGATTTGAACCCGCGACCTCCTGCTCCACAGGCAGGCGCTCTAACCCCTGAGCTACCCTCACCATCTTAATAGCAGGCGCTCCCTGCCTGCCGGCAGGCAGGTAACCCCTGAGCTACTCTCACCATAAGTTAATTATATTAGAAAAAGATTCAGGATTCAAGAATCAAGATTCAAGAAGAAACAATGCGATGCAATTATAAACCACGATCGTGTATTATAAGTACACTTCTATTATTCAAAAGAAATTCTAACGGCTAACAGCTAGCAACTAAAACCAAAATTAATATTTATCAATCTGTGGTCAAAAAATTATAAGTTTTAAAAGATCAATTAAGAAAAGATAAACGATATTGAGGATTAAAAGAAGAGAAATTTGTTGAAAATTTAATTTGCCAAAAAGAAGAGTTTCGTGGAAAACTTGTGTCAAGATAAAGGTTAAAGCTATGGCTATTAAAATTAAAAAGTGAATTAAAGGTAAAGTTTTTGATTTTAAGAAAAAGAAATTAGTTCTTACTGAATAAAAAATTAAAAGACCAGATAAAGTAACTTGCCAGAAAAGTGCAGATCTTAAAATATTCATTTCGTTATTCTTAAAAAGAGAATAAACAAAAAAATTAAAAAGAGCAGTTGCTAAGCCTAAAAATATAAGCAGAAAAAAAAATTTTCTTGATTTATAGACAACAGGATTCTTAATTTCTCTATCATCAACTCTATCGATAACACCAACAAAGAAAGGAAAATCAGTTAAAGTATCAGTAATAATAATCTGAAGTGCTGTTAATGGGATAAATTGAGTAAACAGAGATAAAATACCAACAGAAAAAAAATTTCCTAAATTACCAATCATTGTATGTTTTAAGTATTTAAAAGTATTGAACAAAGCCTTTCTTCCTAAATAAATTCCATCAATAATCACATTTAAATCTTTTTCTAATAAAACAATATCGGCAACTTCTTTAGCAGCATCAATCGCAGTATCAACAACCAAACCAACATTAGCTAATTGCAAAGAAGGTATGTCATTGATCCCTTCGCCTAAAAAGCCAACTAGATGCTTTTCTTTTAAGACTTGTAAAATCTTATATTTCATTTCCGGAGAAACTCGGGCAAAAACATTATATTTTTCAACAACCTCTTTAAATTCTTCATTGGTTAAATTATTTAATTCATCTTCAGTCCAAACTTTTTCCTCTTCATCGATCAACCCAATTTCTGAAGCAACTTTACGAGCAACTTCAGATCGATCACCGGTTAAAATCTTTACATCAACTCCCAATTCTTCAGCTTTTAAAATTGCCTCTTTGGCTGTTGGTTTAATTTTGTCGCGAAAAGTCGCGATGCCTAAAAAATTTAAATCTTGAACAATTTTACCTTTTTCAATAAAATCACCATTTTCTTTATAAGCTAAAGCATAAAGACGAAAACCGTCTTCAGAGTATTTTTTAAATTTTTCTAACCAATTGTTTTTTTCTTCTTGGCTTAAAGTGCAATAATTGATTAAATATTCTGGCGCTCCAATAACAACTAAATAATTTTTTTTATCTTCATCTTCAATGAATGCTTGTGAAATTCTTAAGCTCGGGTCAAAAAGCTTTCTATTAATTAATTTTGTTTTTGTTTTCAAGCGGTGTTCATAGAAATATCTTTCCAAAGCCCTTTCAAAATCCGACAGATATTTTTGAGTCACACCAAACGATGATGAAAAGGCAAATTTTAAAAATAAATCTTCATTAGAAGAATCGATTCTTTCTAACTCTAAGTTATCAGTTGTAATTGTTCCAGTTTTATCAACGCATAAAACATCAATTGTTCCTAAATCTTCGATCGAAGATAATCTTTTAATAATTGTCTTCTTTTTAGAAAAGAGATGAGTATAAATTGTTAAAGCTGTAACCTCAATTGCTGGTAAATGTTCAGGAATAATTGAGATTGTTAGAACTAAAGCAAAAATTAAAAGTTCTTTTAAATTTTCATAACGAAAGGCATTTAAGATAAAAATAAAAAGCATAAAAACAATTACTAATTTAACCAAATCTTTAGTAAAAATCATCATCTCTTTACGATAAGCACCAATTTTCTCAGTTTCTAAAGCTAAAGTTTGAATTTTGGCAAATCTTGTTTTTTTACCTGTAGCTTTAACAATTCCCTCAACCTCGCCTTCGAAAATTTTTGTTCCTGAATAAAGAATTTCGCCTTCTTTTTTCTCAAC
>CALHAT010000015.1 GCA_937934285.1 Minisyncoccota bacterium
TGGCTAATCGCCGGTGCGGTTTTAACCGCAGCTCTCGCTGGTGTTATTTTTAGCGGCGGGAATGTAGCCATTCTTCTCTCAGGAGTTATTCTCCTAGGAGTAGCAACCCTTTTATTCTCCCGGGCCGCAAGGCCCTGGGAAATCCGGCGCAGCCAGCGCCGCACGGCACGACTGCTGACCAGCGTAGCTGTTATTCTTATGGTCATTGGTATTTTCGGACCAATGATTAGAAAAATTGAATTGCCGGAGGTCAAAGCGCCGGCAATTCTAAAAGGTATGTACCAAACAATGTATCTAAAAATTGAGGCTAGTAGATTAGAAGCTGAGAGGGAAGTAATAGGCCAAAAAGTAAAAACCAACACCATGGAAGAGATAAGACCATTGATTGAAGAGGTGCATACCAATAGATGGGAGAATGTAATTCTCCCAGAAATTCTAACACAGAGAACTAAATGAAGTGGGGCTAGAAGTAGAACCCGAAACCAAAGAGAAAGATCCGTAAGTAAATAATACAATACAGCCTGTGCAACCTGCACGGGCTTTTTTCTTTTTAAAATTTCACTTCAGGGGGTTTTTCTGCTTTTTCTTTTTCTTCGTAGCTTAGTTCAAAATATTCAAAAGAAGGAAATCGGAAAAGATTAGCAACAATTGAATTTGGAAAAGATTGACGGAAAGCTTCATATTCTCTCAAAACAGCATTATAGAATCTTCGACTTGCCTGAATTTTATCTTCAGCATCAACTAATTCTTGTTGAAGATGTAAAAAGTTTTGATTAGCTTTTAAATCTGGATAGTTTTCAGCAACAGCAAATAATGTTTTTAAAGTTTCAGTTAAAAAATTATCTGCTTCAAGTCCTTCTTTAACTGTTTTTGCTGTTAAAATTCTTGACCTTGCTTCAGTTACTCTTTCTAAAACTTCTCTTTCATGAGCTGCATAACCTTTAACAGTTTCAACTAAATTCGGAATCAAATCAGCTCTTCTTTTAAGTTGAACTTCAATATCTGAGGATGATTCTTTAACTTGCTCACGATATCTTATCAAACGATTGTAAAGATAAACAAAATAAAGAAAAATTAAAACGACGACTCCTAAGATTATATAAAAGATACTGATGTTTGTCATTGTTTATTATCGCGAACTAATAACGACCGCGAACTTTGTTGCGAACCAATGCGAACTTTGATAACACGAACCTATGCGAACATTATTATGAACCGCGAACTAATGCGAACAATTAATGACTGCGAACTTATGCGAATTTTCTTAACGGCTAAGGGCTAGGGGCCAGAAACTAATTTAGTACCATGGTTCGACCTCTTTTACTTTTTTATTATAACATTCAAATCGAGCTAAGGCATAAAAATAACTTGAAAGACGATTAAGATAAGATAAAATTTCTGGCTGAATTTTAAATTTTCTATTAAATCTAACAACACTTCTTTCTACTTTTCGGACTATGCTTCTTAAATAATCGAACCAAGCAGAATTTTTTTCATCTCCATAAATAACAAATCTTCCTTTGGGTTTTATTTTCTTTTCAATTTCTTTAATTTTTTTTTCTAAATTTTCAATTTTCTTTTTATTCAACTCCGGCTTTTTAAATTTAGGATACATCAACCAGGCAATGTTAGCTTGAATAATAAATAAATCATTTTGAATCTCTGTTAGTTTTTCAAAAAATTTTTTCGGCAAATAATTTTTAGAAAGACCAATTAAAGAATTGAGTTCATCTAATTCTCCTAAGGTTTCTAAAATTAAAGAATCTTTAGGAATTTTCTTTTTATCAACCTCTGACTTCCCTCTATCTCCCCTCCCTGTAAAAAATATTGTCATTTTTTAATATACTGATTGAGCGAAGTTATGCAGCCAGAATAAAAAAAGACGCACGGAGATAATTTTATCTTAACATAATTTTTTCAAATTTTTAAAATTTAAGTGGAATTTGAAATTTAATATCAATTACAATCAGCAATCTTGTTAATTATTATCTTTATAAATCAATAAATGGCAAATCTTCAGAAAGCTATTATTTTAGCTCCGGTTACTCTACCATTATTCACAATCGTGAAAGATAGTAGAGTAGAATTTAAGATCCTAGATATTTGCTTCTTGCTTCTTGAATCTTGAATCTTACTTAGTGTTACAATCTTTTTATAATTCTTCCTTTTGTTTCATCATAGGGCGAAATCTCTACAAAAACATAATCGCCCGGAATAACTTTAATAAAATTCATTCTTAATCTTCCGGACAAATAAGCTAAAACTTCTCTTCCGTCTTCTAACTCCACGCGGAACTTTAATTCAGGAAGCGCTTCTAAAACTCTACCTTTAAAAACTTTTTTGGCCATTCCTAATACAAAATATCTAAGTCACTGAAATCTCCTTCGATTTCTTCTCCGGGTTTATAAACATCCAGATCAGCTTCTAAATTTTCTAATTCTTTTTCAGTTTCAATTATACTACCCCTAGGACCAAATCTTATATTTTCAGCAATAATTTCATAAGATAATTTTTTATTACCCTGGGAATCTAACCAATTTCGTGAATGAATTCGTCCTTCAACAAAAACTAACCTACCCTTAGAAAGGTATTTATGAGCCAATTCAGCTAACTTACCCCAAGCGACAACTTTGTGATATTCTGTTTCTTCTTTTAGGTTACCGACTCTATCTTTATAAACCCGATTAGTAGCTACATTTAAAATAGCTAAAGCCGTACCTGATGGCAAATAACGAAAATCAACATCTTGGGTCAATCTACCTATTAAAAAAACTTTATTGAGGTTCATTGATGCTAACTGAATCGACTACAGTTCTATGGCTTTCATCATCTAAGCCTTTTAAAGCTTTTCTCTTTAAGATAACAAACCTTAGAATATTATTAATTTTCCCAATTTTTTTCTTAAAATCTTCTATTTTTGAAGGTAAACCATAAAAATAAACTGTGCCGAAATCGCCAATTTTGTCTTTCATAATCGGATAAGCCATTTCTTTAGTTCTTAGCGGTATTTTTTTTATCAATTCAAAATTAAATTCTTCCATTAAAAGGGAAATTTTATTTAAAGTTTCTTCGCCTTTTCCTTGTCGTATCCAAAAAGTTAATTCATAAATTTTCCTTTGCATCTTTATATTTTAACAAAGATTATTTCACCTTCCTCAACTTCAGCTTCACGACCTTTAATTTTTAAAAGACCCTCAGACCGGGCTTTATTCCAATCTTTTATTTTAACAAAATTTTCTAAAGATATTGTTTCTGCTTTTTTAAATTTTAACGCAAAATCAGTATGAATCATCGCGGCAGCATCAATCATTTTACTACCCTTTTGTATTAACCAACCCTGGGTTATTTTTTCGGTAAAAGTAAAAAATTGAATTAAATTTAAATCTTGTCTCAGCTGATTCAAAAATTCATAAACTTTAATTGCCAGTTCTTTTTGCGCCTCTTGATTTTTCAAAATCTCTAATTCCCATTCTACATCTAAATTATAGATATTTTTAAAAGCAGAGTTTTTAAAAGTAAATTCTCGACCATTGATTAATAAAAACCAATCTTTGGTCAAAAGTAAATTAAATTCTTTTAATTTTTCTGAAAATTGAGGAAAGCGGGCAAATGGTTTTAAATTGTGAAATATCTCTTTTAAGAAAATAACTTTTTCATCTTTTGATTTTTCTACTCTTTTAACAGCTTTTTTTAAAATCGCTTTTTCAGCTTCAATTATCTCTTCTTCAATAATTAAAACATCTCTTTCAGGATCAATATTACCTTCAGGATGCGGAACATCTTCTCTCAAAAAATTTCTGACAATCTCTAAAATAACATCACAGCCTCTTAAATAACTTAAAAATTCATTCCCCAAACCTTCACCCCTATGAGCTCCACGAATAAGACCCGGAATATCGATAAAAATAAGATAAGGGGGAACGAGTTTTTCAGTTTTTGTAAATAAATGTAAATTTTTAATTTCTGAGGTAATAATCGGGGCAACTACTTCTTGGGGCTTTAGAGTTGAAAATAAATAAGGAGCAATCAAAACTTCTGCCTGCGAAACTAATTTTAAAAAAGTAGATTTGCCACTATTAGGAAGACCACAAAGTCCTATTTTAATTTTCATTCAAGATGCAAAATTTTTTTAACTTCTGGATCAAGATCAGTCGTAAAATAATTTTTTAATTCTTCGGGTTTAACCCATTTTACTTCTTCAATTTCATCTTTTTCTTCAATATCCTGACAAGGACTGTTGCTTTCTAATTCACAAAGAAAATAAGCAACTAACACATAGGTATCCGGATGAACTCTTAAATGGATTTGTTTTACAGGTTTTACTTTATAACCTGTTTCTAATAAAACTTCCTTAACAACTATTTCTTCTCGAGATTCATCTTTTTCTTGAATACCACCAGGGAAGGACCAAACAAAATCTTTACCAGTTGCCGTAATTTCTTTTCTTCTTCGTTTCACAATTAAAACCTCCCCTTTTTTGTTAACCACTATTCCTAAATTAACAAATTTAGTCATTTTATTAAATTTTATCATTTTTAGAAAAAATTATGAAACTTGACTTTTATAAAAAAATAACTATAATTTACTTCATAATAATATAGAGATGACAAAATTTTCAGAATAATGAAGGAAGTTTATATTTCCAAAAATCAGTACGAAAAATTAAAGCAAGAATTGGAAAGATTAAAAACTGAAGAAAGAAAAAAGATTGCTGAAAGATTAAAAGCAGCTCTTTCTTACGGTGATATTAGTGAAAATGCTGAATATGATGAAGCCACTAAGGCAAAAGAAATATTGGAAAGAAAAATCTTTGAATTAGAACAAATTTTAAAATCAGCAAGAATTATTAAGAGAAGCGGCTCGAAGCTAAAAATTCTACCTGGTACTAAATTTGAAGTTATTAATAAAACTCAAAATAAAAAATATATTTTCTCCTTGGTTGGTTTTGGAGAAGCTAACCCCTCTGAAGGTAAAATCTCAACAGATTCTCTATTAGGAAAAAAATTCTTAAATAGTAAGGTGGGCGATACAATAGAGATTGAAACTCCTAAAGGTAAATTTGTTTATGAAATAAAAAAAATCTTTAGCTAATTTTCTTTTTAAATTCATCAATTAATTTTTCATCAGCAGGATCAATCTGATTTAATTGGGCTAAATAATAACTCGAAAATAAAACTAAAACAACATTGGCGAAAATTTTCTCAAAGATATTTTTTTTATTGATTTGAATTGAATTTATCTGATAGTTTCTTTTCCTTAGCCAATTTTTAAGAAGTTTCATTCTTTTTTTAATCAAAGGTTTATCTTTTTTATCCTCTAAAAAAATAAAACAAAAATTTTTATCTAATTTTTGGCTTAAAAACCCAACCATTTCGTTATGATTGAGTTCAGGAAAATAATTAGCAAAAGCGGGGATTTTACTTGTTTCATTAAAAGAAATTTTAAAATAATTGGCCAAAGGAAAATTTTCTAAGGAGGAGTAAATTATAGGAATTTTGTTTTTAATCTTTTTAGCGAGATTTTGCCCTTGACTTTCATAAATTCTTGGATTAAATTTTTTCATAAAATTTTCTAATCTTAAACAATTTTGAGGATCAATAATTTTTAAAATGGCTCGCAACATAAGACCAACAGCTAATCTTGGTTGAAGATTTAAATCAGGTAAAATAACCACGGGCAATTTATATTTTTCAGCTAAGACCAGGAGTTTACCGTTCAAAGTAATAACAACAATTTTCAGTTTTTGTTTTAAAGCTGATTTTAAAGAAAAGATTGTTTCTTGAGTATTTCCGGAATAGGAAATAATAAAAACTAATCTTTCTTTTAGATCAGAAAGTTTGGGGAGATTATAATCGCTATGAATATAAATATCAATTTTAGGATCATAGATTTTTAAAAGATCAGCAGCTAAATGGGAACCGCCCATTCCACAAAACAAAAATTTTCTCTCCCTAACCTCCAACTTCCAACCTCTAACTTCCAATTTAGTAGCGAACTCTTCTTTAAAATTTCTAATTTTTTCCAAAAAATTATTCATTCTCTTTTGGTTAAAGCTATTTTTAATGTTTCGGGATCGATAAATTCAATTTCACCACCTAAGGGGATCCCCTTAGCTAATTTAGAAAATTTTATTCGAGGGAATTTTTTAATTAAAATTTCCAGATGTTTTAAGGTTGGCTCAGCTTCACGAGTAAAGGGTAAAGCAATGATTACTTCTTTTATCTTTTTTGAATTCAAAAGTTCCTCAAGAATTTTTAATCTTTCTCGAATTAAACTCTTGTCTTCAAATGGTAAAATAAGTCCTCCCAAAATAAAATATTTGCCTTGAAAAGCCTTGGTTGTCTCAATGGTTAAAAGATCAGTTTCTCGAGCAACAACCATTAAAATTTCATCTTTTCTTTTAGGATTAGAACAAATTGAACAAAGATTCTCTGTGGTTGGGAAAAAACAGTTTTGACAAAATTTAACTTCTTCAAAAAGAGTTTTTAAATTTTCCAAAAATTGTTTTTTAACTTTTGTCTCCTGTTTAACTAACCAAAAAAAGAGTCTCATAGCCTGTCTGGGTCCAATTTCAGGAAAAGAATCAAGAAAATCTATAATTTTTTTAAATAAAGGAATAAGCATTAATGAAATTCAATTTCTTCAGGTTGGGTTTCTAAAGTATAAAAAGAAACAGTATCCGGATCAAAGTATAGATCAATACTACCAATTGGTCCGTTACGATGTTTAGCAATGATGACATTGACTTGATTCGAGGGTAGAGACATTGTTCCTTCTTTGGGTCGATGAATAAACAGAACAACATCAGAGTCTTGCTCTAAACTATTATGAACAAAAATATCATTAGCCAAAAAATTATGGGTATCTTCAACTTCAGCATCATAAACATCCTCAATCAAAAGTGGTTTGATTTCAATAATCTCATCCCAATAAACTTGACTTTCAGCTAAGTTTTTTAAATATTCATCATTAAGTGCTTGAGCAATTTTTAAAAGTCTTTCTCTACTTAAATTGGATTTAAAAAGCGATGTCCCACAATAAGCTGTTTGAATCATCTGAGCAAATTGTCTTTGAGAAATTCCTTGATTGATTCTAGCTGGATTGATTATCTTGTGCCAAACTTCTTTGCTCAAAAGATCATTATTATAATGAGGTTTAATTTTCTCGATATTTTCTAATAATTGGGGGATAATCTTTCCTTTAATACCGAAACAACCGACATTTCTCAAAAATTTCAAAATATTTTCTTTGCCATAAATTATGACCCAGTAATTCAGACGATAATTTCTTTTCTTAGTTGTTTTAAGATAGCTTTGGATTCCTAAACGTAAAAGAAGGCTTTGGATTTGTCGTGCCAATATTTCACTCGTTGTTGAATAATAAATGCTCGCTGAAGGTTTTCTTCCTTTTAATTTTTTAGAAGAAATATTACCATCGGTTGACCAAAGATGATGTAAAAAGAGTGCTAATTGTGTTTCTGGAATTTGAAAAATTGCTACTGGTAATTTTTTCTCATAGGAGCGAGCAAAATCTAATTCTAAATTTCTTAACCAATTAACAATTGGATGGTGTTTTTTCCGACTTAACCTATAAGGTGAAGGAAAATAAACATGCCACCAGTTTTTTTGTTGAACAATTCGCGGTTGAATATTAAAAAGTTGCTGAGCAAGTTTTACCATCAAAGAAATTGCTTCAAAATCACTGCTGGTATAATGAATTGGCTGTTTTTTAACATAACAACCATCACCAATCATATGAGCTAAGAAAATAACTTCTTCATCTGTCAAAGAAGATGTTTTGATATCTAAATTAATTTCTCGAGGGATAGCTATTTTATCTCCGATTTTAAGATTTTCTAAAGCTGTCCAACCAAAAATTGTTCGAAAAGGATGATTAGCTGAAGCTTTAATTTCTCTTCCTGTTTTTGTTTTGAGTAAATAGACCATCTTTTTGCCACTGGGAAAAACTTTAATAAGTTTTTTAGAAACTATTTTATAATTTTCATCAATCGTTAAAACTTTTATTGATAGTTTTTTGTCTAACAATTCTTTCATCGAAAGATATTCTCCAGTTTCAGCATTTAAAATTAAAGTATCTCCAGTTAAACAACCACTTTCTCTTAAATCAGAAAGTCTTGGAATTTGTGAAATTCTTTGCTCTGGGGCTCGGGAAAGCTGAGAGATAGCTAAAACCGGAACTTCCAATTCTCGAGCTAATTCTTTCAAGCTTTTAGAAATTTCACTTACTTCTTGAACTCGATTTTCAATTAAACGACTTGATCTTATTAACTGGAGATAATCAATTACCAATAACCCTAATTCACCAATTTCGTGCTTTAATTTTCTTGACATCGTTCTTATCTGTAAATTGTTTAGACTTGGGCTATCATCAATAAAAATAGGGGCTGTTTTTAATTTTTCAATAGCATCATAAACTAAAACTAATTCATCAACATCGCCTTCAGCTAAAAGTCGACCAGTTCTTAAGCGCCATAAACTAATCCCCGCTTGAGAAGCAATCAACCTATCTATTATCTGGTCCTTTGACATCTCCAAAGAGAAAATCCCAACTGGAATATTTTCTTCAACCGCTAAATAACGAGCGATATTTAAAGCTAAAGCAGTTTTTCCTTGAGATGGTCTCGAAGCTAAAATAATGAGATCAGACTTTTGAAGTCCACCCAGATACTCATCAAGTTTCTGAAAACCTGTTGGTACTCCTCGTAGAATAATTCCCCTTTGTAAATCCTCGATCCTTTTTTTGCTTTCCTCAAGTAAAGAACTAATTGGCAAAAATTCATAAGGATAAACTTTTTCAGCAATAGAAAAAATTCTTTTCTCAACTTCATCAATTAGCTCTTCAGCATCATAATCCTCTGTTTCTACTAATTCTTTAATTTTTAAGGATAACTCAAGAAGATCACGTTTAGCTTTTTTAGTTTTGATTAATTTAGCATAAGAAACAACATTTAAAGCTGAAGGAGCTTTATTAATCAAATAAACTAAGTAATTATGATCAATTAAAACATCGAGCAATTTTTTTTCTTTAAAGTAATTGTTAACAGTGATAAGATCAATACCGATTCTTTTTTCAAAAAGATCTAAAATTGCTTGGTAAATAATTTGATTCTCTTTTTTAGAAAAATCTTCTGGTTTTAAAATATCAACCACGCGTATAATCGCTTCATCATCAATCATCAAAGCACCAAGTAAGGCTTCTTCAATTTCTTGGTCGAAAGAAAAATTAAAAATTTCCTCTGTCATTTTATTATCTGATAATATTATCTTCAAAATGTCAAAAATGCCAAAATCTGGAAAAATTGAGGAAAAATAGTTAACTATTAACTTGTAATCTTTCGCTGTCTTTCTCTTTGCCATTAAATCTTGGTCTCAGATCCTCCGCCATTAGAGAATGTGTTTTATAATATGCGATTGCATTTTATAATTTACTTTAGATTTGGTAAATTTTTTAAAAATTTAAGATTACAGTAATAAAATAATTAATTATTATTAGTATAAGTGCGCTTAGATTAATTCATTCACATCGGTTGGTCTAAATTAATTATGAGGAAAATAGCGATTTTAATGTCTGGGGGCGTTGATTCCTCCGTTTCAGCTTTGCTTTTGAAAAAAGAAGGGCTTGATATTGTCGGGATTCATTTACATTCTTTTGATTTTTGTAACTACCAAGATGCTGAAGATGCTCGACGGGTGGCTCAGATTTTAAATATTCCTTTTTATGTTTTTGATATTACTGAAGAATTTGAAGATAAGGTCATCAATTATATGGTAAGAACCTATGAAAAAGGTTTAACGCCTAACCCTGATGTTTGTTGTAATCAATTTATAAAATTTGGAATTTTTTTTCAGAAAGCTTTAGAACTTGGTTTTACGGAAATTGCTTCCGGGCATTATGCTCAAAAATCTAATAGTCATCTTTTAAAAGCTGAAGATGAAAATAAAGATCAAACATATTTCTTGTGGTCAGTTACTAAAGAAAAATTTTCGAAAATAATTTTTCCCGTTGGAAAATTTTTAAAAGACGAAGTCAAGCAGATTGCTAAAGAACATAATTTGCCTATTTTTGAAAAAAAAGAAAGTATGGGGATCTGTTTTGTCGGGACTGTAAAATTAAGAGAGTTTTTAAAAAAATATCTCCAACCCAAAGAAGGCAAAATTATTGACACTGAAGGAAGAATTTTGGGAACTCATCCTGGTTATTTTTATTTTACTGAAGGACAAAGACATGGTTTAAATATCAAAATTGGCGGTGGTCCTTACTATGTTGCCCAAAAAATTCCTGAAGAAAATTTAATCATTGTTGCCAAAGATGGCCATCCTTTGCTTTATACCAAAAAAATTGAAACTACCGAAATAAATATTTTAGAACCGGAAATTTTAGAAAAAGAAGAAATTATTGAAGCAAGATTTAGACATCGTCAATCATTAGTTAAAGCTAAAGTTAATTTAAAAGAAAGAACAGTTGAATTTTTAGAACCACAGAAAATGGTTGCTCCCGGTCAATCAATTGTTTTTTATTTTAAAGATTATGTTTTAGGTGGTGCGGTGATATTAAAAAGAATTGAATAAACTTGTTTGATAATAAACAATTTTCTTTTTTATTGCGTCAATCACCGGCTCTAAAAATTTTATAAGGTGCAATTGTTTCTTTTTCGATTTCCTCTTTTAATTTATCTTTCCAAATTTTGCGAAACTCAGTATTAAGATGAATAATTTTAAAACCAACTCTGACAGCTCTTTTTAAATTTTCTAAACTTATGCCTGAACCGCCATGTAAAACTAAAGGAATTTTGACTAGTTCAAAAATTTTTTTACCTCTATCAAAATCTAAAACTGGCTCTTTCTCAGTAATGCCATGTAAATTGCCAATTGAAACAGCTAAAAAATCAACTTTTGTCTCTTCAACAAACTTTAGAGCCTCTTCTGGTCAGGAAGAATCGAACCTCCATCTCAGCCTCCGCAGGGCTGTGCTCTTCCATTAAGCTATAGATAGACTCTATATCTTGCGGCCCCGACGGGAATCGAACCC
>CALHAT010000016.1 GCA_937934285.1 Minisyncoccota bacterium
TATATTTTAAAAATCTTGTTTTCCCCAAAATTTGTGAGATATAAACTGAACCAGTATTTAAAGATTGCTCTAAAGCAGTAGTTAAATCAACTATTCCCCTTCCCTTTTTGTCAAAATTTTCTATTTTCCAATTATTCAAAATTACATAACCTTTATCTTCATAGGTTGTTGTTGGCGTAACTAAACTTTCTTGAAAAGCACCAGCATAAAAAAATGGTTTCATAACTGAACCTGGTTCGTAATTGTTACTCAATCGAGAAATAAAAAGAGAATAATCTTTGACTTGAAAAAATTTATTAGGGTTGTAATTGGGAAGTTCAGCTACCCCAACAATATTGCCTGTTTTTGTTTCAGCAACAATAATTAATCCACCTTGAGCTTTAAAATTTTTTATTGCTTCATTTAAAATCTCTTCTATTTTTCTTTGAACATAATAATCAATATTTAAAATTAAGTCTTGACCTCGACGAGGGTTTTCAATGATAGAAAAATTATTTCGATAGCCGGCTCTGCCTTTAAGAATTTCGTCATAATATTTTTCTAAACCATACTGACCGACTAAGACTGTTTCTTTTTCATCAAAACGAGTAAAACCTAAGATTGTCGCTAAGGTGTTATCTAAAGGATAAACACGAACTATTTTTTCTTCAAAAAAGACACTATCAAATTTCAACTTTTCAATTACTCTTTTTTGTTGATCAGTTAAATCCTTAGCTAAAAGAATGCTTTTTGAAGAATTTTTTATTTCTTCAAGGGGTAGTTCTTTGTTTAATTTGACTGATAAAATTTTTAATTCTTCTTCAATATTATTGGCTTTAGGAGGATAAAAATATAAATTATATAGATAATAAGAAAGAGCCGCTGGAAATAAATTTCCATCTTTATCACGAAAATAGATATTCCCTCTTAATGGTGGAATTTTTTTGAATTTTTCATTAAAAATAATCTCGGTTGAGTGGACTATTTGTAAAAGATAAAGCTTAAAAACTATTAGCGATAAGAGAAACAAAGAAATTGACAAAAAGATCCAATTAAAATTTATTTTTATGTTTTTAAATTTCATTTAAAGACTATTTTGAAATTAAAACTTAGCGAAGAGAAAAGTTTTCTGGTTTAAGATATAAAATTCCAGTGGAGGAAGAGGGGTTGGTCGGTTGGGAGAGATGGCTGTTGACTAATTTTGAATTTAAGCCGGAAAAGGAATCTAAGGTAATTTTATATTTTTCTAAAAGAAGATTCATTTCCTGCAAAAACAACCTTTCTTTGATTAAAAAGAACGAAAAAACCAGTAAAATAATAGCTAAAAAAAGCGACACAAAAAACCAATAATCTACTGGTGGAGATAAGGAATGGGTTTTTTTCTTTTTCAACCTCATGGTTTTTTAAGGGCTCTTAATTTTGCCGACCTTGCTTTAGGGTTTTTAAAAATTTCTTCTTTGTCTGGTCTAATTACGTTTTTAGTAATGATTTCAGCACCTTTTTCTTTTAACAACTTAAAAACTTCTTTAATAACTTTATCTTCCAAACCTTGAAAACTAATAACAACAATCTTCCCACCTTGATCTAAAACATCATAAGCAGACTTGATTCCTTTTTTTAAGTTTTCTAATTCGCCATTGATAAAAGTTCTCAGCGCCATAAAAACTTGAGTTGCGGGATGAATTTTCTTCTTTTTAAATCTCTTGGCTTGAAGAACAATCTTAGCAAGCTCTTGAGAACTTTCAATCTTTTTAACCTTTCTTCTTCTAACAATCTCCTCAGCAACTCTTTCAGCTTCTTTCTCTTCACCATAATTTCTAAAAATCTCAACAAGATCTTTATAAGAATAATAATTAACAATCTCAAAAGCAGTAATTTTTATTTTTGGATTAATCCTCATATCCAAAGGTTCATCATATTTGAAAGAAAATCCTCGACCAGATTTTTCATAATGCCAAGAAGAAATTCCTAAATCAAAAACAACTCCTTTGATTTGACTAAAACCTTCTTCTTTAACAATTCTTTTGAGATTCTTAAAATTTTTGTTGACCAATTTTATTCTTTTCTCCATTTTTAGTTTTTTAATTTTCTCGACCCCTAACTTATAAAGCTCAGGATCCCACTCCAAAGCCAAAATTTTTCCATTCGGTTCTGTATATTTCAAAATTTCCAAACTATGTCCACCTTCACCAAAAGTTGCATCAACGAAGTTCTCATTTTCTTTTGGTTCTAAAATCTCGATTGTTTCTTTTAATAAAACTGGTATGTGCATTTTGTATCTCTAATATAGTCTGCGTTCTGTCCGCAGCTGTCTGTGTCATATCCCTAAATCACTTAATTTTTCAGCAATTTCTTGAGCTTGAGATTCACTCTCTTTTCGATATTTCTCCCAAATTTCTTCATCCCAAACCTCAATTCTTGAATAAAGACCAACAATAACTACTTTTTTCTGAAGTTTGGCATAATTCCTTAAATATTCCGGAATTAATATTCTGCCCTGACTATCAATTGGTGTTTCAAAAGCCCCAGCTAACATAAGCCTAGTAAAAGCTCTTGAATTAGCTTGACTAATTGGAAGTTTTAAAATTTTTTCTACCACTTTTTCCCACTCATCTTTAGGAAAAACAAAAAGACATGATTCTAGACCTTTGGTAACAATAGCTTCAACTCCGAATCTGTTTCTGAACTTAGCGGGAATCATTAGTCTTCCCTTCTGGTCAATGTTGTAACGAAATTCACCGATAAGCATATTTGATTATTAACCCTTACCCTTAAATGTTGAATGTTTGTTATTAATTTAGTTTTCCACAATTTCCACATAGTTTTCCACACATTACCACTTTTTACCACTTCAATTACAATTTAAACCATTTAACAATTTCAATGAAATTTTTAGCAAATTTAAAAATCCCCATTTTAAAGGGGATAAAATTTCTTTTTCACAGGATTTTAACAAAAAATAAATTTTGTTTTAAAAATTTTTACTCTAAAATAAATCAAGCCCCTCGATAATTGAGGGGCTTGATTGGTGGCTTATCTTTTCTTGCCACCTTTCTTTGCTACTTTCTTTTTTGCCATCTCTTCAAATTTTTATTTTCAAGGGGCCGACCAACCCCTTTATCAACTAAATCAACTTATTTCATTTCCAATTTATGTTTATCTTATTTTTAAGATTTGTAGAAATTTCTTATTTATTAAAATTTTATAAAATTTTTTAACAAATGTCAAGTAAAATTGTGGATAACTTTATTAGATAACTTTATTATTGACGCGAACCAATGCGAACTTCATTATCAGTCGCGAACTTTTTCAAACTATCTAAGATGCGAACTTTAACGAAACAAGAAGAAGGTCGACATTATTAATTAACAATTTGAATCTCCAATTCAGGTTCAATCTGAAAGTTGTCTTCCAAACTTTTTTTAGTAAAATTAATTAACTCATAAACATCATTAAAAGTTGCCCTACCTAAATTGACAATAAAATTTGAATGTTTTTCAGAAATTTGAGCATCACCAATTCTTTTTCCTTTTAAACCTAATTCTGAAATCAAAAAAGCAATTGGAATAACTGGAAAAGGATCGGTTTTAACTTTATTTTTTTCTAAAGCTAAATCTTGAACAAATTTCGGTGCTTTAACAAATGGATAATTTTTAAAAATGCTCCCGGCATTTGGGTATTCAAGAGGATGTTTATTTTTTCGATATTCAATTTTTTCTTCAACAATTTTTCTTAATTCTTCCTTATCATAACCTGGTTCAAAATTTAAAAGCGTAGAAACAATTAGCCAGTTTTTATCTTTTCTAAAAAATGAACTCCGATATTCAAACTGACATTCATCTTTTTTAAAAATTTTATAATCACCACTTTTTAAATTTATAGCTTCAACTTCTAAAACTAAATTTTTCAATTCACCACCAAAACAACCAACACCGCCTTCAACTCCGCCACCAACTGTTCC
>CALHAT010000017.1 GCA_937934285.1 Minisyncoccota bacterium
TTAAAACAAGAATATCGAGTTGCTCCTTATTGTCCAAGATGTGAGACTGTTTTAGCTCAGGCAGAACTTGGTATGCCTGATGCGTATAAAAAAGTTAAGGATCCAAGTATATATGTGAAGTTCAAGATTCAAGATTCAAGATTCAAAAATCAAGAAGTTTATTTTTTGGTTTGGACAACAACTCCTTGGACACTTCCAGGTAATTTAGCTTTAGCAGTTCATCCAGAACTCGATTATTATGTTTATGAAACAGAGCAGGGAAGAATAATTACTCATCAAAAAGAGATCCGAGATTCCTTGCCTGCCGGCAGGCAGGAAGATTTAAGATTCAAGAATCAAGAATTAAAGATTATCGATAAAATTAAGGGTAAAGAATTGGTTGGTCTAAAATATAACTCATTATTCCAGATTCCAGATTCAAGATTCAAGGATCAAGATAATATTTACAAAGTTTATCCAGCTGAATTTATTAAAGAAGATGAAGGAACAGGAATTGTTCATATTGCTCCAGCTTATGGCGAAGAAGATTTCGAGCTTAGTAAAAAATATAATTTGGGTTTGATTAATTATTTGGATGAAAAGGGAAGGTTTAATATTGATTTGGAGTATCCGCGAACTTATGCGAACAATGAAGATTCGCGAACTGATGCGAACTTAAAAGAACCGCGAACTTATGCGAACTTAAAGACAAAAAATCTATTTTTTAAAGAAGTTGATAAGTTGATTATTGAAAATTTGAAAGAGAGAAATTTGTTATTTAAAGAAGAAACTTATGAGCATGATTATCCTCATTGTTGGCGATGCAAAACTCCTCTTATTTACTATGCAACTAAGTTTTGGGTAATAAAAATATCTGAGATTAAAGATAAAATTTTAGAGAATAATAATAAAGTTAATTGGTTTCCGAAAACAGCTGGTAATCGATTTTATGAATGGATCAAAGAAGGAAAAGATTGGAATTTATCAAGAACAAGATTTTGGGGCATACCACTGCCCATTTGGAAATGTGATAAATGTGGGAAGACAGAAATTATTGGTAGCTTAAAAGAATTAGCCAATCACTTCAAGTCTAATAATAATTATTATTTAATGAGACATTGTGATGCTTTGTCAATAACTAAAAATTTTCTTTCTTCTTATCCGGAGCCAGTTTTTAATCCTTTAACAAGAAAAGGAGTTCTTGATGCTAAACAAAAAGCTAAAAAATTAAAAAATAAAATTGATCTTATTTATACCTCGCCAATTTTAAGAGCTAAAGAAACAGCTATGATTATTGCTGACGAGTTGAAAATTCCTTTGTTTATCGATGAAAGATTAAGAGAAATTGATTTAGGTATTTTACAAGGAAAACCCTCTGAAGAATTTGATAAATATATTATTGATAAAGTAACTGGTAAAAGAGATCTGAATAAAAAAATTGAAAATGGCGAGAGTTTGATGGATGTTAAAAAGAGAGCAATTCAATTTATTTCAGAACTTGAAAGAATTCATCGGGGTAAAAATATTTTAATTGTTTCTCACGGCGGAGTTTTGTGGATGCTTGAAGGCGAGATGAGGGCTATGAGCTCTGAAGAAATAAGAAATTTTAAAGTCAAAAGCTATAAAGTTGGTGAAATTAGAAAAGTTGATTTATTAGTGGTTCCTCGAGATGAACAAAGTGAGATAAATTTGCATCGTCCTTATGTTGATAATTTTGTTTGGCGATGTTCTTGTGGTGGCTGGATGAAAAGAATTCCTGAGATTGCTGATATTTGGTTTGACTCAGGTTGTGCTTCTTTTTCCGCTTATCATTATCCTTTCGAAAATAAAAAAGAGATTGATTCCGGAGAATTTTTTCCTCAAGATTTTATTATTGAGGGGATTGATCAGACAAGAGGATGGTTTTATACTTTGCTGGTGATTGCAACTTTAATCAAAAATTCTCCTGCTTATAAAAATGTTTTAGCTACTGGACTTGTGTTAGATAAAAAAGGAATAAAAATGTCCAAGTCCTTAGGTAATGTTGTTGATCCAATGGAAATTATGGAAAAATACGGTGCTGATCCTTCAAGATTTTATTTATTTTACTTAAATGAAACTGGTGATAATAAAAGTTTTAATGAAGACGAACTTTTAAAATTAAAAAATGAATTTTTTGATCTTTTATTTAATGTTTTAAGATTTTATAAATTTTATTATTTGAAAGACAAAAATTTGAAAAACAAAAAAATAAGAAAGGAGACTATTGATCTTTGGTTCTCTACCCGCCTCAAAGAAGCTTATCAAGAATATTATCAGGTAATGATCAATTTTAATCTTCACAAGGCTTCACGAATTTTAACTCAACTTTTAGGTGATTTTTCAAGGTGGTGGCTTAGAAGATCAAGAGAAAGATTTCAAAATCCTAAGAGCAAGGAAGAGTTAATAAGTGCTTTGATTAATTTCGAAAATTTCTTTTTTGAGTATTTGAAAATGCTTGCCCCTTTAGCACCTTTTACCGCTGAATATCTTTATCAGGAAATTAAAGATGATTTAAGAAAAAGATTAGCTGTTGCAGAAAGTATTCATTTAGAAAATCTCGGCAAACCTTTGAAGTTAACTTCTCAGGAAAAACTTTTACTTTTAGAAATGAAGAAAGCTCGAGAAATTGCTGGTGAGGTTCATCGTTTGCGAAAAGAAAAAAATATTAAAGTTCGGCAACCTTTAAAGCTTTTAACTTTGAAAACAAAATTATCGCCTGAGATTTTA
>CALHAT010000018.1 GCA_937934285.1 Minisyncoccota bacterium
GGTAAACAGTCGCCAGGGGAACTTTCGCTGCGCCCTACACCATTTTGCGGTGTAGGGAGGGCTTATCCCGAAGTTACGCCCGCTTTTTTGCCGAGTTCCTTGAGGAGGGCTCACTCGTTCGCCTTAGGCTACTCGCCTCGGCTACCTGTGTCGGTTTTACGGTACAGGCACCTTGTCTTTATGCTTAGAGGCTTTTCCTGGAAGGCTCTTCAAGGTGATTGAGCTCAAAAGAGCTCTTTTCTCCTTGATCGATCTTTGTCATTTAAGACAGACAAGGAGATTTTCTGCCTTGTCAGATCTAATTCAAGGAGAAAGAGTAACCATTACCTCTCCACCTTTTATTTCCTTCGTCACCCCATCGCAAGACAAGGTGGGGCCGGAATATTAACCGGCTGTCCATCAGCTTCGCCTTTCGGCTACACCTTAGGTCCTGCCTAACCCTTGGCTGATTTCCATTGCCAAGGAAACCTTAGCCTTACGGCGAAGAACCGTTTCAGTTCTTTTGCGGTTACTCATGCCGGCATTCTCTCTTCCATACGCTCCAGCCATTCTCGCGAATGACCTTCATCGCATATGGAATGCTTCCCTACCACCCAGCCGTAATTTCAAAAGAAATCACAACTGGATTCACAGCTTCGGTACCTGGCTTAGCCCCGTTTATTTTTCGGTGCAATCTCCCTCAACCAGTGAGCTGTTACGCACTCTTTAAAGGATGGCTGCTTCTAAGCCAACCTCCTGGTTGTCAGAGGAAGATTACTACCTTCTCCACTTAGCCAGGATTTAGGGACCTTAGCTGGTGATCTGGGTTGTTCCCCTTTTGTCTATGGAGCTTATCCCCCACAGACTGAATGGAGATTAACTCTATCGGCATTCGGAGTTTGAAAGATTAGCTGACCTTTCGGCCTTTACCAATCTTTCAGTGGCTCTACCTCCGATAGAGAATAAAACCTCCTCTAGCCCTAAAGCTATTTCGGGAAGAACCAGCTATTCCCAGACGCGATAAGCTTTTCACTCCTTACCACAGCTCATCCCATGGTTTTGCGAGACCAACGGGTTCGGGCCTTCTTCTGGCTTTCGCCAGAATTCACCCTGGCCATGGTAAGATCGTCTGGCTTCGGGTCTTAGGCCAGCTACTTAACGCGCCCTTTTCAGGCTCGGTTTCCCTTTGGCTTCGGCCTTGACCGGCCTTAGCCTCGCAGCTGACCTAAACTCGCCGGCTCATTCTTCAATAGGCACGGTGTCACCCTGAACCATTTTAGTGATTCAGGACTCCACCTCTTTGTTAGCTAAGGGTTTCAGGTTCTATTTCACCGGCCTCACCGGCCTACTTTTCACCTTTCCCTCGCGGTACTTTGTCCACTATCGGTGAGGTGAGATATTTAGCCTTAGCGGGTAGTTCCGCTAGTTTCCTCCGAGGTTTTCGTTCCTCGAAGTACTCAGGGAATAGAAGAGTAGAGGAAGGATATTTTCACTTACGGGGCTTTCACCCTCTCTGGCTGCCCATTCCAGGGTCATTCAGCTAATATCCTTCTTGATAACTCTACCTCCTTTTTAGGAAAACCCACCTAACGGTGGATAAAGAACTCCATGCACCAGAGTTCTTTTAACCTAAAAAGGAACCTTCTATCCCTCCAACCCCTTCGCGAGCCTGATGGCTCGCTCAGGTTTAGGCTCCTCCCTTTTCGCTCGCCGCTACTTAGGGAATAAACTTTTGTTCTCTTTTCCTCCGGGTACTGAGATGTTTCACTTCCCCGGGTTCGCCTCTCCACCTTAAGATGGAGATGATCTCGGTTCACCGAGATCGGGTTACCCCATTCGGAGATCCTGGGATCAAAAGCTGCTCGGCGCCTCCCCCAGGCTTATCGCAGCCTTGCCGCGTCCTTCATCGCTCTCACCTCCCAAGGCATCCACCCTTAGCCTTAAATGAAACAAACAATCATCTTTCGTAGCTTTCAGAACGTTCCTCAGTACTAAATCTTTAAAAAAATTTTAGAGAGCAATAAAAACAACAGCGTTCTCGACGCTTCAGACAAAATACAAAATCTCGAGACTCAAAAGCTCTCTTTATATATATTATATAACAAAGATGTTAATAATGTCAAGTTAAGAACGAAGTTCTCGTCGAAGATTTTCCAAGATATCTCGAGCTGTGTCTTGACCACCAAGACCAAAAGCTAAACCACCAGCCAAAGCCAAAAAGAGAACAATACCCATAGCTAAAGTATTAACAATTTCTGTAGCTACTCCCCATTGATTCAAAGCTGCCAAAAAGGAAAAAATAATGATTGCCCATTTAACGAAAGTAGCAGCTGCTTGAGAGACTTTTCTTTCTAAACCACGAAAAACTCCAACCAAAACTTTACGAGCTAATTCCCCAAATAAAAATCCGGCAACTAAAATTAAACCACCAGCAATAGCTCGGGGTAGATAGAATAAAATTTCTCTAATAAACGAATTAACAATTTGAAGACCCAAAATATCAAAAGCTACCATCAAAAAAACAACAAAAACTGTCCAGAAAGAAATTTCAGCTAAAACTCGATCAAGTCTTTCTTCCCAAGTAAAATCTTTAAAATATTGATCTAATTTTGATCGTTTTAATAATTCTTCAAATCTGACATTTTTCAAAACAAACTCAACAGCTAATTTAACAATAACAGCCACTAGCCAACCAATAAAGAAAATAACAAAAGCGCCAAGAATCCTTAAAAGAACATCGGCTAATATAGGGAACAAAGATGAAAAATAATTATTTAGAGCTTCAATTGGGGTTGGAGCATAATTGGGTTGATAAGGCATTTACATTAGTTTAATTAATAACGACCTATTAATTATTTATTATTTTTTATTTTAAACCAAAAATTTTTAAATAAAAAATTAAAACTGTGGAAAACTTAACTTGACAAAATTATTTTTCTTTGTTAAAATTTTTAGATAGAATGGAAACAAAAATTAAAAAGGCAATTTTGCAATTTGCAATTTCCCCAAAGATTTGGGAGGGGGGGCCTTTTTAGTTATTTAAAATATTTCAGAACCTAAAAAGGCCCCCGCAAAAGGGGGTCTTTTTAAAAATAAAATGATTCTCACTACGGAGATTAAAAAAATTTTAGAAAACGGAGATTTGACAAAAACCAATCTTGATTTAAAAGCTATGCCCCACGAAGAAACCATGGTTTTTCTAGCAGCTCTCAATCAATTTGAAAAATTATTTTTAAAACTTGATCCTTCCTGGCTAAAATTAGAAAAAAATGATCTAAAACGCTGGGGGATTGTTTATCTTCTTCTTCATGACCTTTTTCACGCTGAAACTCAAGAAAATGACCTGGTTAAACTCGAGATTTTTACTACGGCGCCGATTTTTATAAATATTCAAGAAATTACTCCTCAGGAAAATGTTGATCGTCTGGTTTTGGCTTATTTTATTTTGGGAGCCGCGTCTTTAAAGATTAATCATTCTCTACCCGCTCTTATTAGTGAAAAAATAATTTTAGGAGAATTTGTTGCTATGGGTGGCTTAGATGATGGTATTTGGGGTATAAGAATTAAAAAAGATCTCCTACCCAAAATAGCTAGCAAT
The DNA here is from genome assembly GCA_937934285.1 of Minisyncoccota bacterium. Taxonomy (GTDB): domain Bacteria; phylum Patescibacteriota; class Minisyncoccia; order UBA6257; family HR35; genus CALHPI01. The sequence continues at coordinate 3,578 of CALHAT010000018.1, forward strand.
GTTTTCGAAAAATCAAAAAGAGGCAATCTTCAATTACTTGTCAAAAAATACAAAAACTTTGTTTTTGATTTCCTATAATAAACTGAAAACAATAAACACTGAAAGAATAAGGATAAAAATTAAAAAACCTAAAATGATTACGATATTATTGAGATTTTCGATTTTAGCCGGTTTTTGAATGTTGGCAAGATCGAAAGGGATTTTTTCTTCTTTATCAAATTTTTCTTCAAATTTTTGCTGATTATTTTCTAAAATTAATATATTTTCACTTCCTGGGGTTGGTTGAGTAAATTGCCAACTATTTTCAAAGCGAGAAAAGCTTTTACCTTCAGGTGCCCGGCCTTGATAATTAATTGAGAAGATTTTTTGGTCTTTATAATAAAGAATTAAGGTTTCACCTTGGTTGCGAATATAAAAATTGTAATCTTTATTAGTAATAACAAAATATTCTTTGGGTTCAATTATTCCCTGAAGTTTAATTTTTTTCTTGCCAATTTCTAAAATAAACCCTTCTAAATTAATCTCTTCGTTTCCATAATTATAAAGCTCAACAAATTCCTGACCGGAGTCATTGCCTTGAGGATTGGGTAAAAATTCGGTAATATATAAAGTTACGGGGGTACTTTTTTCTAAAGAGGCTTGATTAGAAACTATTTCTTGAATTGTTGATGTTAAAACCGGAGTTGATGTTGATATTAGTGTTTGTTCTGGAGTTGTGGTTTGAATATTAGAAAAAATAGGCGTTGAAGAAACTGTAGTTGTTTGTTGAAAAAGCGACTGATTTTGTTGAATGTTTTCGGTCCTTAGCAATTCTGGTTCGGGATAAATTCCTGGGGTTCCTTTTTTAACTCTGTTTTCTTGACAAATATTATTTTTAAAAATTATTGAATAACCATTATCGTTACCACCGCAATTTTGTTCATAAGATATTTCCGCAAGCAGATTTTTATTCTCATCAAGAATTTGGATTCTTCCCGAACTATTTTTTAAAGAAAAATTAGCAGCAACGATTTTACCTTTAAAATCTGGATATTCACTTAAAAATTTATTTTTATCTTGAACAATAATAAAAACTTCTTGAGGATAAACCATAATTTCATCTTTAAACAGGTGATTTTCACCATCATTAATTCGCCAACCAGATCTGCCTGATTTTAAAGAAAATATTTGATTGCTTTGATTAAAAACCTCAAGCCACTCGCGATCGCTATCATTACCTTCAGGATTAAACATAATTTCCGTAATTAAAAAGGGCAAACCCTGAGCATAGATAAAAACCGGAAGCAAAATTAGTAAAATAGATAATTTTATCAAAGCCTTATATTCCATATTCGATCTAAACTTAATAATCCTGGACCAACAAAGAGAAAAACTATTGCCAAAGCAATTCTTAAAAAATGAACCTCTAAATCTCCTATTTTAGTTTTTTCTTTAAAAAATTTTCTCAAAATAAAAATTGTTTCTAAAAAAATTAAAAAGATAAAAACAAAAGAAGAATAATAACCTAAAAAAATAAAAAGAGATAAAATTAAATAGAGATAGGCAAGAAATTTTTGGAGAGATTTTCTCTTTAAAAATTCTTCAAAAAGAAAAAAACTTAAAATTAATCTGCCTAAAAAAAGACCAAGAAAATCAAGAAGCCAAAAAATCTGAATCATGGAAGAAATTTATTTTCAAGCAATTGTCACTAATTTTGAACCACCCAATCAAAAAATTTTGAATTTATATAAAAAATATAAATCATTTCAGAAAATTTTTGAAATTATTGAAAAAGATTTCAAAATTAAAAAAGATTGGGAGAAAGAATATCAAAAATTAAAGAATTTAGGAGGTGAAATTATCTTAAGAAAAGATAAAAAATTTCCTCAAGAGTTAAGAAAAATTAAAGAACCAGTTTTGGGTCTTTTTGTTCTTGGTGAATTAAATTTAAACTTTCCTTTAAAAATTGCCATTGTTGGCACTCGAAAAGCCTCAAATTTGGGTAAAAAAATTTCTTTTGATTTTGCTAAAAATTTAGCGGAAATAGGTGTTTTAATTATTAGTGGTTTAGCTTATGGAATTGATGAGTATGCTCATAGGGGTGCTTTAAGTGTTAATAAAGAAAATATTGCGGTGATTGGTTCTGGTTTAGATTTAATTTTTAAAGATCCGAGAAAAAATTTAGCTGAGAAAATTTTAGAAGCTGGTGGAGCAATAATTTCTGAATATCCTTTAGGCTCGAAATCTTTAGCCCATCATTTTCCTTTAAGAAATAGAATTATTGCTGGACTTTGTGATGGAGTTTTAGTTGTTGAAGCACCAATTGATTCTGGAGCCTTAATTACCGCACGATACGGACTTGAATATGGTAAAGAAATTTTTGCTCTACCTGGCAATATTTATGATAAAAATTATGAAGGCAGTTTAAGATTAATCCAACAGGGAGCTAAACTTATTATTGATATAGAAGATATTTTAAAAGAATTTGATTTTAAAATTCCTCAAAAAATAAAAGTTCTGTCTCTATCCCCAAAAGAAAAATTAATTGTTGAGACTTTAAAAAATGGTGGTCAAACAACTAATGAGCTTTTAGAAAATTTAAAACTTTCAGCCAATGAACTTTTAGCTTTGCTTTCCCATTTAGAAATTAAAGGGATTGTTTTTTCTCAAGGCGGAAGATTTTATTTAAACTCTAATTATTATTAAAGGTTTTTCTTTTATGTTATAATTATTTAACCCCCTAATAGGGGGTTTTAAAATGGTCAAAATTTAGGTAATTCTAAATAAATGGGTAGTTCGATAAATAAGTTACTACCTTTTTTCTTATTTTTCTTCTTTTTTAGCTATGTATTTTCTCCTTCCATAGCTGAAATCAGTCCGATTACTGAGGCCGAGGCTTTTTTAAAGGAACCGGCAATTAAAAAAATAATGATCCTTACTGTTACTGGATATTCTTCAAGTTACGATGAAACCGATGATACTCCTTGGTTAACTGCCTATAATACTTTGGTAAGAGACGGCATCGCTGCTTCTAATATCTTACCTTTTGGAACCAAACTAAGAATCCCCTCTTTGTTTGGAGACAAAATCTTTATTGTCGAAGATAAAATGCATCCTCGTTATGGTGAACATCTTGACATTTGGTTTCCAACAAAGTGGCAAGCTAAAGAATTTGGTATTTATTATAATGTTTTAGTTGAAATTTTAGAGTGATTTTTATTTTTGATAGCTTCAAGAACAACTTCTTTTTCATTCCAAGGCAAAGAGTAATCCTTAAAAGCTATTGAAGGCTCATTACCCTTACCAACTGTTATAACCACATCGCCCTTTTCAGCTAAATTTATCAATCTCTGAATCGCTTCCTTACGATCCGGAATAATCTCTATTGGTTTCTCAATTTCGAATTCAGCCAAATATCTTTTTGCTCCCAATTCAATCGATTTAATGATGTTCATCGGGTCTTCGTTAAATGGATCCTCATTGGAAATCACAATATAATGACAATATTTGGCGGCAATTTCACCTATAATCGGTCTTTTCCACTTGTCCCTTAAACCACCAGCTGAACCAATCAGACAAAGAAGTCTTTTAGGCTTTAGAAGTTCGAGAACTGTTTTAAAAACTTCTTCAATTGAATGGGGTGTATGGGCATAATCAATAACAACTTTAAAGCCTTTGGCTTTAACTATCTCCATTCTACCTGGCAAACCCTGGAAATCTTTCAAGAATTCATCAAGGTTATTAATGGGGAATCCGAGAGCCTTGATAATTGAAAAAGAAGCTAAGATATTGTAAAGATTAAATTTACCTAAAAGTGGCGATGAGAATTTTTTGTTTTCTATGGTAAATTCAAGACCCTTGGGGGTTATTTTATAACTTTGCGGAGTAATTTGAAAACTATCTTGAATTTTTGTTTCTAAACCATAAGATATTTTTTGTTCAGCTCTAAAGTTTAAAAAGTAATCAGCTTCAAAATCATCGGCATTAACAATAATTGTTTTTCTAATTAGTAGACCACGTAAAGTTTTTCTGACCTTACTTTTCGATAAAGCCTGGAAAAGTTTACCTTTGGAATTACGATAAGCTTCATAGGAACCGTGATGTTCGATATGCTCAGGATGAAGACCAATAAAAACAGTAATATCAAAATCAATAAAAGAATGGCGATTTTGCATCAGGCCTTCAGAAGTAACTTCAAGAACAGCAATCTCGCATTTATCTTTAACTGCTTGTTTTAAAAATTTTTGCAAAAAGCCATGACCTGGCATTGTCAAACGTGATTTATTTTCAATTTTTTCTTCGCCAATAAAAAAATATTCCGAAGATGAAAGAGCAGTTTTAAAACCTAATTTTGTTAAGAGATAATAAGTTAAATAAGCAACCGTTGTTTTGCCTTTAGTACCAGTAATGCCAATAATCACAATCTTTTTTGAAGGAAAACCACAAATTAAAGCAAAAAGTAATGACCAGAGATAATGATAAAAATTAAAAATTGGTTTAGGAATGATTTTTCTTAAAAAAAATAAAATTTTCTTCATTTTTGAAATTTATTTACTTGCGACTGAATGAAATTTCTTAAATAAAGAAAATTATCAATACCAGCACTGGGATAGATACCATAAACATTTTCAGTACCATTAATTTTAAAATAACCGGATTTTAAAAATCCTGAATGAAGATCAACAATAACGGGGATAATTTTTAAATTCACTGGATCTTTAATTTTAGTAGCCAGAGCAAGAACATCTGAAGAAGAGAGATTTGTCTGCCAACTATATTTATTTTTTTCCAAAAATTTTATTAATTGGAGTCTTTCTTCAGTAGAAAGAGTAGTTATTTTGTCTTTCAAGGCTTTAATAACTGCTAATTGATTTTTAATTCTGAAAAAATCTCCTTCGGGATGATATCTTGATCTTAAAACAAGCTCAATCAAATAGCCATTTAATTTTTGCTTACCAGAAGGAAGAGTGTATAAAGTTATTGCATCAGTCACTGGTTCTTTAAGCTCCACTTCTAGACCATTCAAAAAGTCAACCAACTTGGTAACCAAGTTTAAATCAAAAACAAAATAATTTTTTAAATCAAAACCCGTAAACTCTTGAGCTTTTTTTAATAAAAGCTTGATCTCGCCTTTTTCATATAAAGCATTTATTTTTTCTAAATTTCCTTTCTCGTCTTTAACAACCAAATCGCGAGGGATAGGAATAAAAAAAGCCTGATTAGAATTTCGGTCATAATGGAAAACAATTATTGAATCAGTATTTTCTGAACCAATATAACCTGGTCCTGGTTTCCCTAAGACAAGAAGATTTAGTTCTGAGGAAAAATTAAAAAACCCCTGATTTTTAATAACCAGCAAATTACCATTAAAAAAAATTAAAAATAAAGTTAATAAAAATAAAAACAAAGTTAATAAAGGGACCGAAAGTTTTCTTAGCATTATTCAACCTTAAAGTCAAAATTTTGATCAAAGTTAATAATAATTTTATTACCGCGACTTAATTTATTAGCTAAAATTAAATTGGCAATTTCACTTCTAATAATTTCATTTATTTTTCTCTGGAGTGGTCGGGCTCCATAAATAGGATCGGTGCCCAAGCGAACAATTTCTTTTAAAGCTGGTAAGCTAATTATTAAATCAACACCGTGCTTTAATAAAATCTCAGCTTGTAAATCTTTAATCATTAATTCAGCAATCTTTAAAAGCTCTTCTTCACCCAAAGGTTTATAGACAACAACTTGATCAAATCGATTCAACAACTCTACCGAAAATATCTGACTCAATTTACTTTTTAGATTCTCTACTATTTTACCAAATTCTAAGCCTTTTTCAATACTTTGTTTAATATCCTCTGAATAGGCATTAGAAGTACAGATAATTAAAGAATTAGTAAAATCAACTTCCCGACCTAAAGCATCTTTAATTATTCCTTCATCAAAAATTGGTAAAAATATCCTTAAAATTGTCGGGTGGGTTTTTTCAAACTCGTCAAGCAAAATCAAACTATAAGGGTTTTGTCTAATGGGCTCGGTTAATCTTCCTAATATTTGACCATCTTTGGTACCAATTAATTTATCAATATCTTCGGGGTTTTGGAATTCAACCATATCCAAACGAACCATAGATTTTTCTGAACCATAATAGATTTTTGCTAAAGCTTTAGCGGTCTCAGTTTTACCAACACCCGTGGGTCCCACAAACAAAAAGGCTCCAATTGGTCCTTTCTTTTTTTCTAAACCAGCTCGGTAAATTCTTAAAACTCGAGCAATTTCCTTAATAGCTTCGTCTTGATTAACAATTCTTTGGTGTAAAAGATTCTCTAAATTTAAAAGCTTTTCCTTTTCTTCAATATTTATTTCTTTAACCGGAATTTTTGTCTTCTCAAAAACAATTTCTTGAATTGCTTCTTTGGTTAAATGTTTGCTCTTAACTTTTTTAGCCAGGCTTATTCCTTCAATAATTAGATCTTCAGCTGATTGAGGCAATGGTTTTTCTTTAATAAATCTCTTTCCGAGAAAAACTGCCGTGGCAATGCTTTGAGGAGTGATCACAATTTTTTCTTTTTTTTCCCATAAAATACTTTTAAGAGTTAAAAGAAAAACAGTTTCCTCTTCGCTTAATTCTTGAACTTCTATTTTTTCAAAAAAAGAATCGAGATTAACCTTGGTCAAAGATCGAATATAACCTTCGGGTGTCATGGTAGCAATTATAGGAATTTGCTTTGACCTTAAAACCGAACCTAGAACTTGGAAAACATCGACATCTTTTTCTAAAATAATATTTTCTAAATAAGGTAAGTACAAGATAATATAACCGGAATAAAAAATATCTTCAACTATTTTTGTTAAAATTTCTAAAAATTTTTCTTTGTTTTGGCTATAAACTAAAGAAAGATCCAATTTGACCAATCTGTAATCTAAAAGTTCTACGGGTGCTAGATCATTTTGAATCAACCACGCTATATGCAAGATTATTGTTTCCTTGCCTTTTCCGTTTTCGCCAATTAAAAGAACATTATCACCCTGTTTTAAATTCTCAATTAAGTTCTCAACTTCTTTTTGATGACCAATTAAATAACCAGCATTTTCTCTATTGGCTAAATAGGTAAAATCTACGCCATAAGTATCTAAAATATTTGTTGCTTTACTCGTAAGAGCTTTATTAAGTATAACCTTAGGTAATGTTTTTTGTTGAAAAACAGCTATGGGTTGAAACAAAAATTTTTTTTGTTTAGCAACTCGCGAGCTGAAAATTTCCATTATTACGGCGCTCATGAGGTATTCACTTTTTAAATCCATATTTTCGAAAATTTTAATCAATTCTTGATTTTCATTGTTTTTTAAAGCTAAAAAGATAATTAAGATATTAATATAAGGCAGATTCAAGGCTTTAGCTATATCGAAAGCTGAAATAAGAATTGGTAAAAGTTGATTTTTATAATCATTTGGAATTATTGTTAAAGAATTTATATTGATTTTAGGAATATCTAAATTTAATCGAAAAAAAATTTTTTTTATTTCTTTTTGTTTTAGCAATTCGTGAAATAAAAAGAGCTGGAAATTTTCAGGTTTAAAAACTTGTGCTTTAGTTAAAGTTTCTATTATAAATTCTTTGGTTTTTTTATCTAAATAATCATCAAAATTTATTTTATTTTTATGATGATAAATATAACGAATATCCTCCTTAGCTGATTTTTTAAAAAATAAAGTTGAATAAATTAAAAATATCAAAATAGCTAAGCTTTGGAAAAATAAAATCTGGGAAAATAAAAAAAAGACAGCTATTATAAGAATAAGCAAGTTAAAGGCTTCTTTTGAGCTTTTGACAATTTTCCTTAAATAAGGATTAAATTCTAAAAAATTATTTTGAAAATAAAACTCCATATAAAATTAAAAAGAACGGTAAAATTAACCAAAGAACTAAAAAAAATAAATAGAAAATAGCTATTAAAAAATAAAAAAAGAGAGAGAAAGCCACCCTAAATATTCTATAAGGGAAAGCAAAGAAATAGCCTATAAATGTATAATCTCCGTATAATGGTTTGGTTAGGTTTCTTAAATTTGCTTTTAATTTTAAAATTTGATCAAAAGAATAAATCTGATTAAAATAGTTTCTAATCAGAATTTTAGGAAAATGTAAAAACCAAAAATCTAAAAACTCCAAAAGGTCATCCAAAATTAAAACCTTAAGGATATCAAAAATCATTAACCAAAAAGACTTTTCTTTTCGACTTTTTCTTCTTCTAATTTAATTATAACCTTGCCATACTCACCGTCATAACCTGGTTCTAAGATAATCTCTTCTCGATTAATTTTTTCTAAAGCTTGGTAAAGCTGAGGATAAAGTTCGGTCATTTTTTCCTTATTATAACTATTAGTTAAAATTTCTAATTCTTTACCAAATTTTTTAATTATTTCTAAATAAAGATCAGAAACTTTTTTGGAAGTTGGTTCGGTTTTGTAAATTTGAGCTAAAATTTCAGTTAAAGGTGGCGTTCTTTTAAAAGGTGGTCTTTGCGGATCATTAAAATCAGCTGGTCGTTGGGCTAAAAATTCAACTCGACTCATTACGCCAATAGTTACTTTTTTACCACAAACCGGACAAAGATAATTATTCTTTTTTGATTCTTCCGGAGAAAATCTTATTTTACAAAGACGATGACCATCATAATGATATTTACCTTCTTCAGGAAAAAATTCAATGGTCATTAAAATCTTGTTTCTCTCATCGGGTTCTTTTAAAGCTTTAAATAAATTTTGATAAGCAATCTTTTCAAGTTCAAAAAGGGTTGCTTCACGACCAAGACGATGAGGTTGAGGCGAATGGGCATCAGAAAAAGAAACGATCGAAATTTTGTCAAGTTCAGGGATGCGCCAGTTCATATTAGGATCTGAAGAAAGACCCGTTTCAACTGCAGAAATATATTTAATATAATCACTAAATGCTTCATAAATCGAATCAAAACCAGACATTGAACCATATAAAGAAAACCAAGGTGTCCAAATATGAGCGGGGATAAAAATTGCTTTTTCATAAATTTCAAATAAAATTTTCATAAAATCAATCACATCTAAACCTAAAATTGGTCTGCCATCAGAAGCTAAATTCGCATAAAGAGCGAGTTTTTTATTCAATTTTTCAACTAAATCAAACCTTGGCAAAATAACCAAATAATGAATTCTTTTTACCTGTCCCTTCCGAGAAAAAATTGAGCTAATTTCACCACCTAATAAAAAATAAACTTCATTAGCTGAGTTTTTTAACTTATAAATACCGTCACTAACCTCTTCTAATTTCTGAGAAACTTCTTTAAACCATAAAGGGTGAGTAATGTCTCCGGTAATTAAAAGATTCAATCCTTTTAATTTTGCATAATAACTTAAATTTTCTAAATCTAAGTTTTTTGAACAAGCTCGTGAATATTTAGAATGTAAATGTAAATCAGCAAAAATTTTCATTCGGGACAGCGGGACTCGAACCCGCAACCTCCAGCACCCCATGCTGGTGCGCTAACCAATTGCGCTATGTCCCGTTTGGGCGGGGGAGGAATCGAACCTCCGACCTTCTCGGTGTAAACGAGACGCTCTGCCCCTGAGCTACCCGCCCAATAATAAAATTTAAATAAATTAAATAATAAGAATAAACTATTAAATTAATTATAACAAAAGGGTTTTTAATTAAAAAAATGAGGCTGCAAAACGCAGCCTCAGGGTATGCTAAGGTATACTTATACTAAAAGGGATATAAGGAGTAATCAAAATTAAGGACTCAAAAATAAAGAAAAGCATAACAATGGCACCAATAAAAAAAATCAATATAGAAAATAATAATACTCCTTGTAAAATTTTCACAGTGCACCTCCTTTTTAAAGATCTATTTTAAGTATAAAACTTTTTTTAAAAAAATCAAGTGTCTGTTATAATTCTCATAACTATTGATAATGAATATTGCCGATATTTATGATTATTTACTTATCCATTCTCTTAAAAAAGCCTGGAACAACCAGGCATTTCTTAAATGATCCAAATTGGTAAAGAAAGTAAAATCTTCTAAATGGTTTATCTTTAAAAACCTAAGTGTAGCATTTTTACAAATCAATAGCAATCAGTAGCTAAAAAATGCTTTTTTGAAAACTGAGAAAGCTCTGTTAAGAATTTTAAAAATCCGAATTTAAAAACTTTTTAAAGAAACTGGAGATTATTGAGATTAGGCAGAGCAAATATGGCATAAAAACAAAAATATAGTTCTTAGTTTACTCCGAGACATTACTAGCCTTAAATTTCCTAATATTTCTATTCAAGTATTTATCAGTTATTCTAAACTTACAAATAGGTTAACATTCCTGAAGAAAAAATTATTTTCTAGAGTATCCCGGGGGATGGAAAAACTACACAATTGTCTATCCTTGCCATGAAATTTTACATATTGTTCCTTATAAAAAATTTAAATAAATATAAATAAAGCGCTTTGTCTCTGAATTTATCTATTTTTTATTTTAAAATGTTGTTATTATCTATTTATTGAAAAAATTAATGAAACTTCTTTTGGTTGAATCACCAACCAAAGCAAGAACAATTAGAAAATTTTTAAAAGGTTATTTTATTATGGCTACTTATGGACATTTTTTAGATTTACCTCAAAAAGAATTTGGACTTTATTTAAAGAATAATCAAATTGAAGCTAAATATCTTCCCTTAAAAGGAAAAAAGAAGGTGATTGAAAAAATTAAAGAATTGGCTGAAAAAAGTGAAGAAATTTTAATTGCTTCTGATCCTGACCGCGAAGGTGAAATGATTGCTTTTGAAGTTAAGATGATTTTACCTCAAAAAGACCAGAAAAAAATTAAAAGAATTAGTGTTCAGGAAATTACTCAAAAAGCATTCTTATCAGCTTTAAAAAATACATCAGAAATCAATCAGGCTTTAGTTAAAGCTCAAAAGGGAAGAAGATATTTGGATAGAATTTTTGGCTATAAAATTTCACCTCTTTTATGGAGTTTTGGCAAAGCTCTTTCAGCTGGTAGAGTTCAATCAGCTGCTTTAAGAATAATTATTGAAAGAGAAAAAGAAATTGAAAATTTTAAAAAGGAAGAATTTTTTGAAGTTTATTTGATTTTAGAAAATTTCCCCCTAAAAGTTATTTTAGTTAACAAAGATTTAAAAATTTTAAAACTTAAAAAAGAAGAATTGGAAAAAATTAAAAAAGAAATTTTAAAGATTGAAAAAGTAAAATTAGAAAAAATTATTGATGAAAAAAAGAAGATTTATCCACCGCTTCCTTTAGATACTGAAAATTTACAAAGATTGGCTTATCAATTTTTAAAATTTCCTCCCAAAAAGACAATGTTTTTAGCTCAAAAACTTTTTGAAATGGGCTTGATTACCTATCACCGAACCCAAAGTCATTTTATTAATAAAGATTTTTCTTTTAAATTAAAAAAATTTATTGAAAAAAATTATGGAAAGGAGTATTTTTCTTTGCCAAGAAGTAAAAAGGAAAAATTTAGCTTTGAAGCCCATGAAGCTATAAGACCAACAAGATTGGAAAACTATGTCGCAAACTCTTACGAACATTCTCACGAACCAATGCAAACTTATTTTTTAGACGCGAACTCTTACGAACATTCACGCGAACCAATGCGAACATCAAAGCTTTCTTCTGATTTTTCTAAACTTTACAATCTAATCTTAATGGTAACTGTTGCTTCTCATTTTAAACCTTTAGAATACTTAGAATCAAAATTTGTTTTTAAGAGTGGTAATTTTTATTTTTTAGGATTAAATAAAGAGTTGATTTTTGATGGTTTTTCGAAAGTTTTTCCAGTTAAAGAAAAATTTAATCCCAAACCAAAAGTTAAAGAAAGTCAAGAATTTTTAGTTTTAGATAAAGAATTTAAAAAAATTGAAACCAAACCACCTCCAAGATTTACTGAAGCAAGTTTAATTAAAAAATTAAAAGAGCTCGGGATTGGCAGACCTTCAACTTATGTTCAGACAATTGAGACTTTAAAAAAGAGAAAATATGTAATTTTAGAAAAGAAATATTTAAAACCAACTGAGCTTGGCAAAAAAATTTATGATTATTTAATTAAAAATTTTCCTGACTTAATTGACCTAAAATTTACAGCTTTAATGGAAGAAAACTTAGACAAAATTGCCCAAAATTTATTAGATTATCAAAAGTTTGTAATAGAATTTTGGCGAGAAGTTGAATCAAGGCTTTCTTCTAATTTGGCGGAATAATTTCTTAAAGCCATCACTAATTGCCGACATTAAGTTTTTGCCAATGCCTTTAGCAACAATTAAAGATTTTTTAGGAAGATCAAGAATTATCTTTACTTTATAAATTCCTTTTTTAAATCTGGTCTCTTTATCTTTAATCAGCTCAACTTCAACTAAGGCTTCTTCTGGTTTTCTTCCTAAAAACTTCTTTAATTTTTCTGCTTTTTTCAAGATAAAATCACTTATATCTTTTGTTATCTTTAAATTCTTTAAATAATAGATTATTTTCATTTGCGCGGGATGGGACTCGAACCCATACGGGCAAACGCCCACAGCCCCCTCAAGGCTGCGTGTCTACCAAATTCCACCACCCGCGCTTAATTGGCCGCTCGGATCTAGCTGTTAGTGTTTAGGGATTTTAATGTAATCTTATTTTATCACAAACTTATATGATTTTTTACTCCTTGGAACTGACAATCGTCAAAGTTAGTAAACGCAATGTTTTTTAGACAATCCCTTGAATCTTGATTTGACAAAAATTTCACGATCATGAAAATCTTGTCAATATATTTTTTATTCTTGAATCTTGATTCTTAATTCTTTTATAAAGGACGATCGTCCTCTATAAAGGAATTGGCAGTCTAATTGTTAAGAGCTAAAAATTAAAAAACTATCAGCATTAATCAAGGGCGGTAAATTATAAAACGCGATCGCGTATTATAAGTACATTTTTAGATTGCTCTTATAATACACGGGAGCGATTTATGGGGGCATTTTAAAAATTAAATTTTTTATTCATAAATCACTAATTCTTTATTTAAGTCGGTTCGCCAGATAGTTGCTTTTAAATTTTTTAAAAAGTTGATTGTTTCTTTATGGGGATGACCATAATAATTGGTGCCAACCTGAATAACAGAAACTTTTGGATTAATAGCTTTGTAAAATTCTTTATTAATTGAATATTTTGAACCATGATGAGGAAAAAGAAAATAATCTGAAGCTAAAATTTTTTGACAACATAAAAGCAAACTTTGAATTGCCTCTTTTTCAATATCACCGGTTAAAAGATAAGAGTTTTTACCATTTACTTTTAAAACTAAAGAGTTGTCATTATCTTTTTTATATTTTTTATCGGGATGAAGAATATAAATCTGAAAATAATTAGTACTAATTTGATTACCTCTTTTAAAAACTAATATCGGAATTTCTAACCTTTTAGCAAGTTCAATTAATCTTTTATAGCCACTATCTTCAGAGTTTAAAATACTAACTCCTAAAAGCCGGACTTTATATCTCTTTAAAATCTCAAAAGCAGCTAAATAATGGTCTTTATCAGGATGAGAAATAAACAAAATATCAATTTTTTTATGATAAAAAGGAATGAATCTGTCTAAACTTTTTAAAACTAAAGATGGTTTGGCTCCAGTATCATAAAGAAAGATGTTATTTTTATTTTTAATTAAAACACTCTCGCCTTGACCAACATCGAAAAAGGCAACTAAATTTTTCTGATTTAAAAAATCAAAAATTAAATAATAAACAAACAGATTAGCTAAGATTAAGACGAAAATCAATTGTCTCATCTTTTAAAGAATAATAAATCTCTAAAAAGATAAAAAAGTAAATAGCAATAACTAAAATTAATGGCAATTTAAAATAAAGAACAAAACTACTAAAAATTTTAGCAATAAAAATTAGATAATTTAAAAATGGAATTGAGAGCCAGGTTAAAAATTTGATTGGCAAAAAAAGAAAAACTGAAGCCAAGGTCATAAAATAAGGAATTAGAGGCAAAACTAAGATGTTAGCCAAAACTGAAAATAGATTGAAATTACCGAAATAATACAAAATTAAAGGTAAAGTTAAAATTTGCGCAGATAAAGTATCGCTTAAGGTTTTCTTTAAAAAATTAAATCTCAAAAATTCA
>CALHAT010000019.1 GCA_937934285.1 Minisyncoccota bacterium
AAGAAATTGTTTATGAAGGAGTTGAAACTGTTTATGATTTAACTGAACCAGAAACTAACCATTTTGTTGCTAATGGTATTTTAGTCCACAATTGTTCAGAGTACAATTTTTTGAACTGGACTAGCTGTAATTTAGCTTCAATTAACTTACTAAAATTTTTAAAAGAAGATGGAAGTTTTGATGTTGAAGCTTTTAAACATACTGTTCGAATAATTTTTCTTTCCCAAGATCTTTTAATTTCTAAAGCTGATTACCCTCATCCTAAAATTGCTGAAGAGACTAAAAAATATCGAACAATTGGTTTAGGTTATACCAATCTTGGTGCTTTAATTATGGCTTTGGGACTTCCCTATGATTCTCAAGAGGCTCGGTCTTTGGCAGCCTCAATCACTTCTTTAATGACTGGTTATGCTTATGAGGTTTCAACTGAAATCGCTGAAACCTTAGGACCTTTTCCTGAATATGAAAAAAATAAAGAACCAATGTTAGAAGTTATGAAAATGCATCGTGATGAGAGTTATAAAGTTAAAGTTACTCAAGAAAATAAAGACATCATTGAAGAAGCAAATAAAGTTTGGGAGGAAGTTATTAAAAGAGGAGAAAAATATGGGTTCAGAAATGCTCAAGCTTCAGTTCTGGCGCCAACTGGAACAATTTCTTTTATGCTTGATTGTGATACAACTGGAATTGAACCAGATTTTGCTTTAGTAAAAATGAAACAACTTGTTGGTGGTGGTTGGATGAAAATTGCCAACAACACTGTTCCTTTGGCACTTAAAAAACTTGGCTATTCAGAAAAAGAGACTGAAGATATTTTAAAACATTTAGAAGAAACTCAAAATATAGAAACAGCACCTCACTTGCAAGGCAAGCATTTAGCTGTTTTTGATACATCAGTTCCTCCTCCAGGAGGTCAAAGATCGATTTCCTTAGATGGCCATCTAAAAATGGTTGCTGCGGTTCAACCATTTATTTCTGGTGGAATTTCCAAAACATTTAATATGCCAAATTCAGCTACCATCGATGATGTCTATAATGCCTTTATTAATGCTTGGAAATTGGGAATTAAATGTGTTGCTATTTATCGTGATGGTTCAAAAGCAACTCAAGCTTTATTTGCTACTCAAAAGAAAAAATCAAGAACTGAAAGAAGAAAATTGCCTTTGGTACGCCAATCAGAGACTCACAAGTTTTCGGTGGCTGGTCATGAAGGCTATTTGACTTATAGTTTTTTTGAAGATGGTAGTTTGGGCGAGATATTTATTCGTATGTCAAAACAAGGAAGTACTTTAGCAGGACTTTTAGATGCTTTTGCGATTGCTGTTTCAATTGCTTTGCAACACGGCGTTCCCTTAAAAGAATTAGCCAGTAAATTTATTTATATGAGATTTGAACCAATGGGAATTACTAATAACGAAGATATTCCTTTAGCAAGTTCAATAATTGATTATATTTTTAAATATTTAGCAATGAAGTTTTTATCTCCTGAGGAATTAAAAGAGCTCGGCTTGGAAGTTAAAGAAAAGAAATTATTAGAAGAACATCCTAAGTTAATTGTCGAAATACCAACCAAAGAAGAAAGTTCTGGATCTTTAGTAGGTCCACCTTGTAAAAATTGTGGCGGAATGACTACCAGAACCGGAAGTTGTTATACTTGTTTAGAATGTGGCGAATCAACCGGCGGTTGCGGTTAAAATAATGGTCTCAACCAAGAAAAAAGGTATTTTTGCTGAGGAAATTGCCGTTAAATTTTTAAAAAACCAAGGTTATAAAATTTTAGAAAGAAATTGGAAATTAAGGAATATCGGCGAGGTTGATATCGTCGCGAAAAAGAAAAAGACTCTTAATTTTGTAGAAGTTAAGTCACTTTCAAATTATAAAGATTTTAAGCCTGAAAACCATTTTAACAAGAAAAAATATCAAAAAATTATGAAGATAGCAAGCTTTTACGCTAATAAAAATAATGCTGAGAGCTGGATTATTTCATTAATTGCAATTATTTTTGATAATGATGTTAAAATAAATTATTATGAGAATATTCAGATTTAGTATCTGGAAAATTACTAGTTTAATTTTATTTATTTTAGTAGTTTTTGTTGCTTATGAATATCTCCGTGAATATAAAAAAAATTTAATTTATAAACAAGAACTAAAATTTATTCAGAAAAATTTAGAAAAGACCAAAAAGGAAAGTCAGGAATTACAAAAACAGGTTCTTTCTCTAAAACATCCACTTAATTTAGAAAAAGAAAAAAAAGACAAATTTGGTGAAGCTCTTGAGGGAGAAAAGGTTATTTTAGTTTCTGATGAACTTTTACAGATGACGGCTTTACCAATTTTTAAAGAATTGCCGAGGTAGCTCAATGGTAGAGCAGGCGCTTCGTAAGCGTCAGGTTGCGGGTTCGATTCCCGTCCTCGGCTCATGAAGAAGATATTCATTATGATCTTGATAATTTTTTTTGGTTTGGTCGTGATTGGTGTTTTAAAATCGAAAACAACTAATCAGCAAAAGTTTCCTAATAATCAGAAAAATATAAAAACCTACACTAATAAAAATAACCAGTCAATTAATAATTCAGCTAAACAAAGTTCAACCTCCTCGCTTTTATTGATTGACAACCCTTTAATTGATGAAAATTTTATCAAAGAGATTAATGAAGGGTTTGAGAAATTAAAAGAAAATATCAAAATTGATAATAATAAAAATGAAGCTGATTATCAAAGAGAAATCAGTAATTGGCAAAAAGAGTTTCTTAAGCAATACAAGAAAACAAAAATTTTAGATTACCGAATAATCTTAAAATTTGCTGAAGAGCTATCTTTAATTAATCCACCGCCTCGTTTTTATGATTTTCATTTAGAATTGTTAAAAACTTTCTATTCTGTTGGCATTGGCCTTAAAAAATATCAAGAAACTGATGATATTTTTTTAAAAAATTATTTGTATAATTTTATTAGAGATAATTTAGAAAAGCTTAAAGTTAAATGAAGCAAATTTTTATTAAAATAATAATTTTTATTGTAATTATTTTTGAGATAATTTATCCCTTTTCTTTTACTTTAGCTCAATTTCGAGTTCCCGTTGAAGATACGGGAACTTATACTTATTTAACTGATTTAAAAGTACTTTTGACAACTATTCAAGATTTAATAGCAACAATTATTAGGGACTTAGAAACTCTTAATCTTGAGGTTGGACATCTCTATGAACTTCAATTAAGAAGCAAAGGAGCTGAGCTATTTACAGCTATAATGCTACAAACTGCTTATTACAATGATTATTTTATGGAGGTTGAAAGCTTACGAAATGCCCAAATTGTTGACAGTGATGAAGATATTGCTGATGAGCTTTTTCGAGCCGAAATTGCCGGTGCTTATGAAGCTATTGCTGAAGTTGCCAGGTCTATAAATTGTATTTCTCCAGAAATTAGAACAGAACTTATTGCTCGAGTTAGACAAGCAGCTGCTCCTTTTGGTCTAAGTGATTTTGCTGAAGAACAAGTAAATTCTATTCCGGATTGTTATTCAATTGGTAATAGCACCGAAGTTTTTTTGCCCTTGAATCTTTTTTCATCATTTTCTATAGGGAGGTATCTAGCCCAAACTACAAATCCTTCTTCAGGAGAAACAGTGCCAACAATTATTATTCAGCCTACTTTACGTCAAACTGAGCTTTCTGATGAATTAATAAGTGCTGCTTCTGCTTTTGAACAAGCTATTTTAGGCAAGGCTCAATTGTTTCGAGATAGAAGGAGGGAACAACTTCGAGGAGTTAGACCTTTAACTGAAAGTTGCGCTGATGAAAGGTATTATTATACCGACGAAGGTTTAGCGGTTTGTTCAAATTATCGTGCTGATATTACTCTTGATCATCTCGATGAATTTTTAAGACAAGTTCAAAATCCTTTGCTTCAAAATTTTACAAGTGAATTTATTTTCTTTAACTTTGTTAACCAAAGAGATACCTTAAGAAGATTGGGTATTACCACAAGTAGTTATTTAGCTGTAGATTTATTTATAGACGAAGAAACAAGAAAAAAAATAATTGAACAAATGTGCTCTTTTATTCAAAAGAAAGAGGATAAATTAAAAACAGTCCAAACTGATTTTTATTTAAGATGCTTAAGAACCTTAACAGAAATAGCTCAAAATGTAGTTGATGCCAGAATTAAAGGTCTTGAAGAAAGAAA
Source organism: Minisyncoccota bacterium (assembly GCA_937934285.1). Classification (GTDB taxonomy): domain Bacteria; phylum Patescibacteriota; class Minisyncoccia; order UBA6257; family HR35; genus CALHPI01. The sequence goes on from CALHAT010000019.1 coordinate 4,191, forward strand.
GAAATTTGCTGAAGAAGTTAGAGATCAAGCCCGAAGAACCTTAGAAAGGATTAGAAGCGTCAGAGGTCAACTTAATTCTTGCTCAGGAACAAGAGCAGCTATAGGTGATCTCGATCGAATGGAAAGAGATACCGAAAATTATATTGATATCTTAACTGATTTACAAAGATATTTGGAACGAGTGATTGCCCAATTAAGAAATATTTTTAATCAAATATTTAGTTTCTTTCAAGAATTGATTGATCTTATTAATAATCTTGTAAAGCAGATTACAGAATTTTTACCAGAATTTCAAAAAGAGGCTATTCAAGATATATTGAATAAAATAATAAAAGAAATAATTGAAAAAACCTTGATCGAGATTTTAAAGGCGTTGTTAGGGGCGGTAATACCAATATTTAATTGGTTAATAAAATTATTAGATGAATTACCAAAAATTATTAAAGGTATCTTGGAGCAATTAATAGAATTCAAAATAAAATTAATTGAAGATGTTATAGAAAAAATTTTTAAACCAGAACAAAAAGATTTAGCCAACAAACTAAAAAATGAGGTAAATGCAAAATTAAATGAACTTATGCGAAAAGCTAATATAGAGTATGAGAATTTAGCCAACGAGAATCTTAATTTAAGTCAAATAAGATTAATTCAGGCGAGGTTAGAAGCAATAAACAAGATGCTCGATGCTTATTTAAGATTATATCATCTTAGAAACCAAGATAGAAGATGTGGTGGTGGAGGAAACATTTCTTCACTTCCCAAGAAAGTAATAATTGTTGAGGCTGAAACAAATAAAAATCTTAACCTTTTAGATAGAATTAAATATTCCTTGACCTATCTATTTAAAGTTAAATCATTAGAAATAAACATTAAAAGATGAAAAAAGATAAAAGAATTTCGATTTTGTTGCTTGTTCTTATTTGTTTATATTTGTTTTTGCCCACACATTTTAGCTTTGCTGGTCTATGGGATTGGTTTATGAACAAAATTAGTAGTCTTACCAACCCACTAGGTACACTTGCAGCACAAACTGGACAAGCGATGTTAGCAGGCGTAGTATGGGGTGCCTCTCTTTTACTTCGTGTAGTATACGGGATAGTATGGATTTTAGATACTTTTGTTGCTAAAATAGTTGATTGGGTTTCTTTGTTAAATCCTTTTCGCGAAGGTGTAATCTCAAATCAAAACATCAGCCCAGCTGCTATTATTTGGAATATTTTTAAGAATTTTAGTTATATTTTAATAGTTTTTTCAATTCTTTTGGCAGGATTTAAAATTCTTTTTGACCAAGAGGGAGTAGCTTATCGTTTAATTTTTAACATTTTAATAGTTGCTTTTATAATAAATTTCAGCTTTGTTTTGGTTAAAGAATCTTATTTATTGGTTGATGCTTTAGAAAAAGGATTAGCCGGTGGCTGCCCTCCAAATACTACCGATCCTCAACAAGAACAACATTGTAACTCTAAAAAACTTGGTTCTCTTATAATGGCAAGTATGTGGCAAAAACATGACCCCATTAAGCTGATTGAACAAATGGCTAAAGAATTTAGTAGTCAAGAAACATTTACTCACTTATTAACGGGGGCTATAAAAGATTTCTTTACAAATTTGTTTTTATTAATTTTGGCTTTTATAATGTTTATTATTTTAGTAATTACTTTTGTTTTAATCATTTCTAGGTATTTTTTTATTTTATTTTATGCTGCGACTTCATCTTTAGCTATTGCTACTTTAGTTATTCCAGAATCAAAAGGAACATTTGCTCAACTTACCAAGGGTATGAGACAGTTTGATAATTGGATTAATGGTTTGATAAAATGGTTGTTGGTTGTCCCAGTATTTGTTATTATGGTGGTGATAGGACAAATCATTCAAGAAGCAAGCTTGTCTCAAATTCAAAACATAACAACTGGCCAACAATTAATAGAATTTATAATGATTCTTTTATTCATAGCAGTATGGTATATTATTTCAATAATAACTGCTGTTCGACTTTCGGGGAAAGTTGGTGAGTTGGCTAAGTATTTAGCAATGGGTTCTTTAGCAGGAATAGGCTTGCTGGCAGCTCGAGGATTGATATTTTCTAAAGCTGGCGCAAAAACAGCTGGTTGGCTTAAATCAACAGGACAATCTATTCAAAGCCGAATTGGTACTGGCGGATTTTTGGGTTGGCGCAGTTTAATATCTAAACAGGCATTGAAAATTACTCAATTAGGCGAGAGATTAACAGAGAAAAGGTTTAAAGACGAAGCGGATGTTGTTGAACAGCAATTAAAATTATTAGAACAACAATTAAAGACCACCACTTCTCCCGCGACCGTACAACAAATTAATAATAAAATTAGAACTTTGATTACAAAATATCAAAGCACACCAGTTGCGGCTAAGATTAGTGAAACAGTATCTAAAATGCCTCAGAATGCTTTTAACAAACTGGATACCACTACATTATCATTATTAGGCTCATCAACAGCTCCGCAAGAAGTGCGTGACGCATTTATTGATCAAATTAAAAGAATGTCGAGACAAACACTAATGAATAGTCTTACTAATCCAAACTTACTACAATCTTATGCCAATATGTCCCTTGATGTTATTTCAGCTTTTGCTAATAAAATCAGTCAGGAGCTTTCTACTTCGGATGTTTTAGTATCTTTATCTGATGATAATATAAAAGGAATGTTGCAAAAACTAACACCTAATCATCCATTAAGACAAGCAGTTAACCAATTATCAAAAGGATTATTAGATGGTTTGGTCACTGGCAATATTAATCAGATATCAAGAGCTTTTGCTGACTTCGATTTAGCTGCTTGGTCGAAGAGTAACGAGATAGTTAAAATATTAAAAAGTTTACCGGCTGGTATTACCACCGGTCAAGTTGCTATAGAGTCGATGATTAAATCATCAGAACCCGAGAAAATTATAACTGCGTTATTAAGATTGCCTCCCAATGATCCATTAAGAAGTGGAATATCTCAATATATTAAAAGTAGTGGTCGAGGTGTCGCCACTCTTAGTAACACTTTATCACCGCAACATAGAGCTAAATTATATGCCATTTAAAAATTTAACAAATAGTTGTATAAGGAGTTATAAAAGATTTATGTTGGTCAAATTAAAAATTTTTATAATAATTAATAATGATACCGGAAAAAGTTATAAATTTTATTGGCACTGAAGACTATGACAAGATTCTTGAAGAACTTGCTAATTTTTTAGGTTTTGATTGGAGTGACCAGAAAATGCCGTTATTAATTTCATGGTTTAATGAAGTTTTAAGAGCCAATAAACAAGGAGATGATTTAAAAAATTTTACTAAAGAACTTCTAAGTTTTTTAGATGAAGAGAAATTAAATCAATTTTTAAATTATTTTGAGGAGAAATACCGACAAAAATTAGATGAACTTTGGCAAGAAGAATTTATTGAAGAAACTAAATTAACTGAAGAGCCAGAAGAAACCTTTGAAGAAAAGGAGAAAAGATATTTAGAATTGATGAAACAAATTTTAAAAAAACAAGAGGAGCCTACCCCATTCTTTTTTGAAGAAGACCAGCATCCTGAACCGATAGTTGAAAAAGAGTCAGAAAAAATAACAATTAGTTTTAGTCCTGAAGAAACATTAAAAATACCGTCGACTCCAAAACTGGATAAACAAGAACTCGAATTGCCCGAAAATACTGTCATTGTTAGAAAAGGTGAAGAAAAAAGTAAAGAAAAAAGTGAAGAAGAGGGTAATTTGTTAGATTTATCTCATTTATGATAAAATATTTTTAATAATTTTTAAAATGCCAAGAAATTTTCCGGTACCAAAATTTATAACCATTGAAGATAAATTGGCTGGGCTTTTAAATTTCAGACAATTGTTTTTTCTTTTAGGTGCTTTTCTCTTAAGCTTTTTGGTTTTTAATCAGGTAGGTCAATTCGCAGGCTTGATAGCAGCTATTATTTTTTTTGGTATTGCTATTCTTTTAACCTTTGTTTATATTAATGGAAAACCTTTTGTTAAAATTCTTCCTAATTTCTTTGATTTTCTTTTACGAGGTAGACAATTTGTTTGGAGAAGAATAGAAAAAGTTTATTATAAAGAGATTCAAATTCCCGAGGCAGAAACTATTGAACCACCTTTACCGATCATAAAAAAAAGAGAAACCCCAATATTAGGAGAGAATTTAACTTTAGAAATAGATTATCCCGAGGTTTCGCCGGAAACCAAGGAGATAATTAATGTTTCCTTAGATAAGCCTATTGCTGAACAATTAGAAGATTTTTCTAAAATTTCTCATCACCACATTCTTAATCCCAAAAATCCTTATAGATTTTTCCCTTATGTCAAGTTTTATCGATCAAAAAAATGATTGCCCTTCCGACACATAGTTTAATTAAAATTAAAGATATCAAAAACAGTGTTATTATTTTAGAAAATGGAGGTTTAAGATCTGTTTTAACAGTTAGCGGAATTAATTTTGGTCTTTTATCAGAAGCTGAACAAGATATAGTAATTGGACAATTTAAATCTTTCTTAGACGGACTTGATTTTCCTATTCAAATTTTAATTGTTTCACGTTTAGAAAATATCCAAAATTATTTAAAAATTCTTCATTTAAAATTAGAAACTGAAATAAATCCTTTGATTAAATTTCAATTAGAGGAGTATATTAGTTTTTTAGAAGATTATACAACAAACAATAAGATATTGCAAAAGAGATTTTATATTGTAGTACCCTATGATCCCTTATCAGCTTCTTTGGGACCCTTAGGAAAATTACAGAAAAAAGAATCTCAAACAGAATCATTCAAGGTTCAATTAGAACAATTAGAATCCCGAATAATTTATGTGACTCATACTTTATCAACTATTGGTCTTATGATTAGAAGATTGGAAGATGAAGAAATCTTAGAGCTTTTATACGAACTTTATAATCCTAATTTGAAATGGGGTCAGATACCCAAACCAATAATTGAAAAATTATTATCATTAACATGATAGATTTATCAAAAATACCTTTTTTATCAAAAAATAAAAAAGCAAAGATACCGACTGTTGTTCCATTGTCTGGCTTCGAAAAGTTAAAAGAATTGATATCACCACCTGGAGCTGCATTTTTTACCGATTATTTTCAAATAGGTGATATTTTGGGTAGAGCTTTGGTAGTTTTAGACTATCCTTCCTATTTAACATCCGGATGGCTTTCGCGATTAATTAATTTAAATGAAGTTTTTAATTTAGCTCTACATTTTACACCTTTAGAAACCCAGACGGTGTTAAAGCAATTAGAGAGACAATTGGCTAAAATTGAGGCTCAAATTGCCGAAAGACAAGAAGCTGGCAAGGTTAGATCTCCAGAACTAACAGCTGCTTATAGAAATGTTGAATCGTTAAGAGATTTATTAGCTCAAGCTCAAGAAAGAATGTTGCAAATCGGTTTTTATTTAACTATTTTTGCTAAAGATAAAAAGGAATTAGATGTTTTAACTTCGGAAATTACTAAGACCCTGGAAAGTTATTTAATTACGGTAAAATCAATAATGTTTCAGCAAAAAGAGGCTTTCTTTAGCACTAATTTATTAGGTATTGATGAAGTAAAAACTCTTTATCATCTTAACTCCTCAACTGCCGCCTCCTTTTTTCCTTTTATTTCATCAGATATCATTGATGAAACAGGAATATTTTTTGGGATTAATCTTCAGAATGCGAGTTTGGTAATTTTAAATAGATGGGCATATGAAAATCCCCATTTAGTAATTTTAGCTCGATCAGGAGCAGGTAAATCTTATACAGCCAAATTGGAGGTAATGAGAAATTTAATGATGGGTACCGATGTTATCATTCTAGATCCAGAGAATGAATATAAAAGTATTGCTGAATTTTACGATGGAGCTTTTATCTCTCTTTCTTTGCATTCTGATGAAAAATTAAATCCTTTCGATTTACCACCTATTTTAGAAAATGAAGAACCGCTTGATGTTTATAAAGAACACACTGCTGATCTTATGAATTTTTGTCAACTTTTGATGGGAGAAAAACTTGATCCTGAGGATTTTTCGATTTTAGACCAAGCTATTCACCAAACCTACCTCTCGTTTAATATTCTTCCAGATCAAAATTTCGGTGAAATTAAATCTTTTCCTACTTTAAATGATCTTGAAAAAATTTTAAGAAGTTTAGTAGGAGGTGATAAGATAGCTAACCGTTTATATCCTTTCACTAAAGGTAATTTCGATGGTTTTGTCAATCGACCAACAACAGTAGAAATAAACAAAAGATTGGTAATTTTCGGTTTAAAAGAATTACCCGAAGTTTTAAGACCAATTGGAATGTTTATAGCCTTAAACTATATTCTCAATAAAGTACGTCGAGAAATGAAAAGAAGATTGGTTATTATTGATGAGGCTTGGTGGATAATGAGACAGCCATTCGGAGCTGAGTTTTTGTTCAATGTTATTAAAAGGGGAAGAAAATACAATTTGGCAGTTACCAATATTACTCAGGATATTGAAGACTTTCTGGTTTCTCCCTTTGGAAAACCAATTATTACTAATTCAGCCATTGTTCTTCTGATGAAACAGTCGCCAGCAACAATTGATATTTGTTCACAAGCTTTTGTTCTTTCCGAAGGCGAGAAACAATTTTTGCTTCAAGCAGAAAGAGGCGAGGGACTTTTGATGATAGGTAATCGCCGTGCACCTATTTATATTTTAGCTTCTTATGCTGAAGATCAAATTATTAGAAGTAGACCCGAACAATTAATAGCTTTAAAAAAAGCGAAAGAATCATTGCAATGAGAAAAACAGTTGTTTTAATTCTTCTTGGTATTTTTTTAACTAAGGTGGATTTTGTTTTGGCTCAATTTCAACCTTATTTTAGTATCAAGAAGGGCTGGGAAGGGTTCGTTGTTGGTGTAGAAATTATTGATCAAAAAACACAAAAAACTATTGATCCTAATTCATATAGTTATGAATGGTTTTTCCCAGTTATTTCTATTGATAAGTTTAAATCAAAAAATAATTTATTTTTTGTGAAATTGGAAAAAGTTTTTTCTGATTTACAGATAAATTTAAAAATTAAAAAAATTTTAGCTAAAGAAATTTATGCCTTAGAGTCTAAAGTAGATTTACCCGCCCCAATAGTTAAAATAGTTAAAAAACATAAAGGAATTATTTTGCCATTAGAAACAACTCTTAATAGTAAAGATTATATTACAGCTATTGTTGATAATTTTTCTGGTGAGGATATTAAATTTATTTGGGAAATAGATGGATTTTTTGTAAGCAATGAAAGGGATTTGCCAGTTAGTATTTTGCCATCCAAAAGCGGACTTTTAAAAGTTCAGGTTTTTGGTTCTTTTCCTCGAGAAAAAGCTGTCGATTTTAAATATATAAAGATTGAATAAAATGCTACCCCGACCATCTGAATTTATAAAATGTCAAGATATAGTATCTTGTTTTCAGAGTATTTATAATTTTTTCTTTATTATTTTTTTAGCTTTAGCGTTTTTAATGTTTCTTATAGGAGCTTTGGAATATCTTCTTTCTGGCGCCGGTATTTATCAAAAGGGTAAAGGAAAGGAAAAAATGATAAATTCTATTATTGCGATAATTGTTGTTTTGCTCATCCCGCCAATTCTACAGTTAATTAATCCCGAGATTTTTAAAGGAATTAAATTGCAAATACCTCAAATTAAAATCCTATTTCCAACTTTAAAAGAAGAATACGCAGGAGAAGATCCTAATGTTGGTTACAGTGGTCCGGTACCCCAGGGCAAGATTAAATTTGATGAAATTAAAAATCACCCCGATTATAAGTATTACACCTTCAAGAAACTTACAGCGAGACCCGGTGTTGTTGTCAGTAAATCTATTGTAGAAAACCTTATAGGACTTGATCTATGTCTAGAGGACAACAACCTAGAAGCTACCATTACTTCCGGTTATACAGGAGGACAAGGACCCTCTAAATCTCGTTGTCACAGACAGACCGGCACATGTATTGATATAATAGTTAATAGTAGAGATTGTAAAGATTGGCAAACATTAGGTGGTTGTTTAGAGCGAGCGGGAGCAAAATTCGTTTTATTTGAAAGACGACCTGAAACACAGGAGGAACAACAAC
>CALHAT010000020.1 GCA_937934285.1 Minisyncoccota bacterium
GTTTGGTTTCAGTCTTTTGGTTCACTTTTAGCTTTTGACTGGAATAGTTCTGGTTTAACTGTTGTTTTAACTGCGGCTTTAAAATCTGCTTTTAAAGAAAGAAATTTAGGAATTTATTTTGCTGGAGGTAAAGGAAAAACTTCAAGAAAAACTCCGGATGAACTTTTATTAATTAGTGAGAAAATTGGCTTTGATGGTCAAAAATATGCCAATCTTTCTAAATTAGTTGCTAAGATTGACAATTCTTTAATTCAAGATGGCTTTAATCTTTATCATCATATTTTTGTTGTTAGTCAAAATGGAAGTTGGGTAGTGATTCAGCAAGGAATGAATACAAATTTTGGTCAAGCAAGACGATATCATTGGCACCTTAGCGAAGATTCAAGATTCAAGAAGCAAGAATCAAGAAGAGATTTGACAGATGAGCCGCATTCAGGGATTGTTTCTGATATTTTTTTAAAGAAAGTTTTGAATTTAACAGCTAAAGAAAGTCAAAAAAATAAAGAAGGGATAATCAAAGTTTTAAATGAAGAAAGGAGTTTAACTAAAGAAATTGAAAGAATTTTTAATCGTCCGCAAAAAAATTTATTTTTACCTGATGTTGAATTTCATTATCATCCAGTTGTTGAAGAAAAATTTGATCTTAGAAGATTAAAAAATACTATTGAAAAAGCAAAATTTTTAGAACCAAAAAATATTGAAGAATTACTTTTAATTGAAGGAGTTGGACCAAAAACAATAAGGGCTTTATCTTTAGCTTCCGAACTTATTTATGGTGAAAAACCATCTTATCTTGATCCAGCCCGTTATACCTTTGCTCACGGTGGTAAAGATGGGACGCCTTATCCAGTTGATCGTCAAACTTATGATGAAACAATCAAGATATTTAATAAAGCTCTAAAATTAGCAAAAGAGACAAGAGTGTTTTTAAATCAATGATTATTAAAAATTTTTCTGAGTTAGCCATCACTCAAGAAAGAAAGAATGTTTTAGAAATTATTGAAGCTGGTTTGGAAGCTTTAAATTATGAAAAGGCGTTAGAGAAAATTGTTTTTGATTTTTCAAAATATAAAAATATTTATTTAATTGGTTTTGGTAAAGGCTCAGCTGAGATTGTTAAAATTTTGTCAGAGAAAATTGATTTTAATGAAGGTTATGTGATTGATCTGGTGCAGCCTCAAAATTTATCCTCTAAAATTAATTTTTTTCAAGGAACTCATCCCTTGCCTTCGCAAAATAATTTTGAATTTACAAAAAAAGTTATTGGGAGATTTGAAAATAAATTGACTTCAGAAGATTTAGTGATTGTTGTTATTTGTGGCGGTGGTTCAGCAATGTTTGTTCAACCAAAAGATTTGGAAAAATATATTAAAATCAATCAAGAACTTTTAAGGTCAGGTGCTGATATCTATGAAATGAATATTGTAAGAAAACACTTAGATAAGGTTAAAGGTGGAGGGCTTTTGAAATTTTTATATCCAGCTAAAGTCCTGGCTTTAATTGTTTCTGATGTTCCTGGAAATGATTTAGCGACAATTGCTTCAGGTCCAATAAGCGAAGATTTAACAACTAAAGAAGATGCTTGGGGAATTGTTCAAAAATATAATTTAAGTTTAAATTTCGACGATTTAATTGAAACACCAAAAGATGAAAAATACTTTGAAAATGTCGAGCATAGAATTATTTTAAGTAATTTGACTGCTTTGGAAACAATGAAGCAAAAAGCTGAAAAGCTAAATTTAACTTCAGAGATTTTAACTGATAATTTAAAAGGTGAAGTTAGGGAAGTAGCTTATTATCTTCTTGACAAAATAATAAATTTTGATAAAAATATCTTATTAATAGGAGGCGAAACGACCGTCAAAGTTAAAGGGCAGGGGAAAGGTGGCAGGAATCAAGAACTTGTTTTGTGGTTTTTAAATGGTTTGGCTAAAAAAATGATTAATAATGAAATAGTTATATGTTCAATCAATTCTGATGGCTGGGATAATACTGAATTTGCTGGTGCTTTGGGTGATAAGTTAAGTTTAGAGAAAGCAAAAAATTTACAATTAAACATTGCGAACTTTTTAGAAAATAATGACAGTTTTAGTTTTTTCAAGAAAATCGGTGATGGAATTATAACCGGTAAACTTCCGGTCAATATTTCTGATTTGATTTGTCTTTACAAAAGTAATGAAAAATTTAGATAATAGATTTGCGAAAGAAGAATTAGTTAAATTAGGAGAAATTCTGATTTTCGAAAATTTAGAAAATAAAAGAATTTATAATCCGTCGCGACCTTTTAAAATAGGCGACAAACTCTATCTTGTTTGCAGAGTTGAAGACAAAAGCACCAATCTTTCCAATGCCCTTCTTTTTGAAAAACGAGGAAATATTTGGTTTTTGGTTAAAGACGCACCCTCTTTTCCTTTAGAAGACCCTTTTTTGACAGAGATTCAAGATGGTGTTTTATTTGGCGGTGTTTCAGTTGCTTGGGAGAATCCTAATAAATTCTTATCTTATAAAACAATTTTTTATTATGGAAAAAATTTTTTTGCTTTAGATCCTAACAAACCCTTTTCTGAAGGACCATTAAATATGAAAGACATCAGAATTGTTGATTTAAAAAATGGCAGGTTAGGAGTTTTTACCAGACCACAAGGAGGAAAATTTTTAAGAGGTAGAATTTGTTATTTAGAGATAGATTCTCTTGACGAATTAAAAAATTTGGAAATTTATCAAAAAGGGAAATTGATAGATTTATCTTTAAAAGAAGATGAATGGGTTGGAACAAATGATATTTACCTTCTTGATAAAGATAGTCTTGGTGTTTTAGCCCATTACGCTTATAAAGATGAAGAAGGAAAAGTTCACTATTCAGCTTTTACTTTTATTTTTTCCCCTCAAAATTTCCAAATTGGAAATTTAAAAATAGTTGCTCAAAGAAAAGATTTTCCCGAAGGCTCAGCTAAACACCCCAATTTAGAAGATGTCGTTTTTCCTGGGGGCATAGTCAATGATGGTGAAAATAATTATTTATATTGTGGTTTAAGTGATGACCAGGTTGGAGTAATAAATATTAAAAACCCCTTTCTTTAAAAATAAGGTTTGGTTTATAATTTTATTAATGAATGGAGTTTCAAAAATCACCTCAAGGAGAAATATCCAGAGAACAAAACTTAAAACTTCTTGGTCGATTTTTAAAAATTAAAAGCAAAATAGCCGGCGGTTTTTTAGCTCTGACTTTATTTTTTCCAGATTTTAGGGGCAAAGATAATGCTCAGCTTGTTTACAATAATCTAACCCAAATTCAACACCAGCCCTTCAAACAAGAAATTATTGTCCAGGCTCTCTCTCCTTTTTATCAAGAACATAAAGAGGCCACTGAAATAAAAGATAATGCTTGGCAAATAACCAGAGAACTTAATGACTTACAAGCAATAAGAACATTTTTAAAACCAGAATCATATCTTGGTTGGTCATCTTTGGGGTGGTTGACGATTGATATCCCCCTACATTTTGATTTTGGACCATTGGTCAATTTTCAGATAAGAAAATTATTAAAAAGATTCGCTAAGCTAAAGATAGTTAATCGGGATGATTTAGAAATTCTTAGAAGAAAAAAGGAAGAAAAAATAGTTAAAGAAAATTTATATGAGCTTAGAAGAATACTGGCAAGAGGAAGGATTAGAGAAGAGAAAAATATTTCGATGGATTTTTTGCGTTAAATATCGGAAAGAGAATCTAAAAGAAATTGTCGAAGTAGAACATAATTCTGAAAATGAATAGTTTTTTAGAAAAAAGAAAAAAACTTTTTCAGAAAATTAATCAGGAATTGAAAAAAATCTATCCTCAAGCTAAAATTGCTTTAAATTTTTCTAATCCCTGGGAACTTTTGGTAGCAGTCATTTTATCAGCGCAAACAACAGATAAAAAAGTCAATGAAATTACGGAAAAACTTTTTAAAAAATACAAAACAATCGATGATTACGCTCGAGCTAAACTGAAAGAATTTGAAAAAGATATTCGCGGAGTCAATTATTATAAAAATAAAGCTAAATTCATTTTAGAAAATGCAAAAATTATTAAAGAAAAATTTAATGGCGAGGTACCAAGAAAAATGGAGGATCTGCTTCA
>CALHAT010000021.1 GCA_937934285.1 Minisyncoccota bacterium
GTAATGTTTTTGTTTTAAAAATTAGTTTGTCTTTTTTCGAGCTTGTGAATTTACTTTCTAAAAAAAGATGATTGGTAGTATTTTTAATAATTTTTAGTTTATTTTTTGAAGAAGTAAAAATTAAAAAATTGCCTTCCTTAAAAAACTTTTGAACAAAATTTAAAACATCTTTAAGCGAAAGATTGCGTAAAGTTTGAACATAATTTTTGATATTATAATTTAAGATTTTTTTACTCAAAATTGTGCTAAAAATCAAGCGGTCTAACTTTTTATACCAATCATAAGCATTAAGCTTTTCTTCTTCAATTATTCTTCTTTTTTCAATCAGAAATGTTTTAAAATCAATTAAGCTTATATTTTTTGACAAATTTAAAAAATATTCTTTCACAAAATAAATATCTTTATTATTTTCTAAACTCCTTAATTCAAATTCTAAATAACCTGGCGTTGTTGTTCCTTTAAAATACTTTATATCAATAAAATTAAATCTCTTTTTTAAATCAGAGTAAATTAAATGCTCAACAAGGTGTAAAGAGACGGTTTCAATTAAATTATTACAATTAATCAATCCTTGAGGATATATAATAAATAAATTGGTTGTTTCCTTCATTTTTAAATAATACAAATTATTTTAAAATAAATTTGTGCTTTTATATAAAAAGAGGGTGGGTTTATCGTGCCCACCCTCAATAGTTGAGGAGAACTAATCGCGGTCGTCAGACTCGTTGGATGGTGCGTCGTCGCTACCATCGTTTCGGTCCTTGATGTATTCATTCCACTCATCGACAAAATCCTGATAATCCTTATCCTCAGGTCCCATCTTACTCACCTCCTTTCTTTTAGATTTCTACAAAAATTATCCTCAAGAATTTTATCTTTGTCAAGTGTTTAAGCAATATTAAAAACTATAGAAAAATTTAGGGTTTTTTATGATTTCCTCCTAACGGCAAAAACCTAATGGCTAGACCCCGATTTATGTCCCTGGAGGGATTCGAACCCCCAGCCTCGTGGTCCGAAGCCACGCGCTCTTCCCATTGAGCTACAGGGACAAAAGGAAATTCTAAAATTATATTATATAATTAATTTAATGGAAAAGAAAATTAAACGGAGAGAGTTTTTTAAAAAAGCAGCGAAGGGTGTTGGTATTTTACTGGGTGGATTAGGAATTTATGAATTTTTAAAACATCTGGAAAAGCAACAAATTGATAATGCAGCTGAAGGTATTTATTTTGCTCTTACTGGTAAAAAAGAAAGTTTTCCTTCAATAACCCAAGATAATTTTAGGGAGGTTCTAAATAAATTAAAAAGCGAACTTGAAACCGTCTCTAAAATAAAAATTGAATATTTTGAATTTAATGATATTAAAGAGGGCCTTAAAAAATTAAAAGAAAATAACGATAAATTGATTATTGTTTTACTTTGGCCTTCAAGAGATTATCCACCAACCATTGAGCCAAGTTTGGGTATAGCTGAAAAAATTTTTAATGATGGCTTTGAAGTTTGGGATCCTAATGTAAGTATAGAAATGGGGCGGTCAAAAAATGTTACTTATCGAGAAAGTTTAGAAAAATGGCGAGAAAAAAATCGACCTTTGGTTTTTTTAATTCTTGATACTGGGAAAGTTATTATTCCTGAAGAGGTTAAAATTGAAATCCAAAAATCAATTTTAAGCAAAAGAGAAAGGCCTTAAAATTTTATTCTTGCGCGTGGTTGGATTTGAACCAACGACCTTCCGCCTGTGAAGCGGACGCTCTAACCACTGAGCTACACGCGCTGTTCATTTCATTTCAACTTTAGCACCAGCGGCTTCAAATTTTTTCTTTAGTTCTTCAGCCTTAGCACGGTCAATCTTTTCGGCAACTTTTTGAGGAGGATTATCAACCATATCTTTAGCATCCTTTAAAGATAAATTGGGATTTATTTCTCTAATTACTTTAATAACATTAATTTTATTGGCTCCAGAATCAGTTAAAACAAGATCAACTGTTCCTGATTCAGTTTTAGCCGTCTCAGCTGCCGGAACCTGGGCTGACATTATTAAAGCGCCAGAAACTCCAAATTTTTCCTCCAGGGATTTAATAAGTTCATTAAGTTCGACAACTGTTAAGTTTTCTATCTCTTCAATAATTTTTTTAATTTTTTCTGCCATTTTGAAGATTATTTTTTAATTTTCGACAAAACTAAGATCAATTTTCTTAAGGGAAAACTCAAAGAAAAATTAAATTTATCAATTTGCCCTTTAAGATTGTGGATTAATTTTGTTAGCAACTCTTCTTTAGATGGTAGATTAATTATCTCTTCAATCTCTTTTTGCGAAAAAATTTTATTCCACAAATAACCTTTTAAAATTTCTAAATTAATGCCTTCTTCTTTTAATTTTTTCAAAACAGAAAGAGAGGGGAAATTTTCTTCAAAATCCCAAATGAAACCAAAGGGAAATTTTAATTCTTCATCTTTAAAAGGAAAATCTGGGTTAGCTTTATAAACTAAAGTTTTTTTGGCAACTTGAAAAAGAGAATTTTTTTCTTTTAATAAATTTTTTAATTTATTTTGGGTTTGCGTATTTAAATTTAATAAATTTAAAATTAAAAAACCCTTGGCTGATTTAAATTTTTCAGTTAAATCTTTAATAATTTTTTCCTTATCTTTTTTTGTTTTCATGCCGTAAACCACTCAGTGGGTTCACGGCAGTGAACTAATTTTAGTTCACTGCCTCGAGAGGCCTTACGGGTTTGACCCGCCTCTTTTCTTCGGCGACTTTTTAATTATAACACGAAAAACTAATTTTTGTCAAATATATTTTGGTGATCTATTTTAAATTTAATTTTTAGAATTGACAGAAATAAAGTTAGCCATAATATTGCCTGCAAATTGGTCGTTGGTTCTTTTCTCTCCGCGACTGCCTGAAAATGCGCTTTAAAAATCTCAAAAACATCTTTATAATCTTTTAACTGTTCATTGGTCATGCAAACTGCTAAAGTTTTTAAAATTTCACGAGCAATAAACTGGGACATTATCATTTCGGATTCTTCTTTGGTTAAACGGGGATAGTGCTGTTGGGCAACTATAAGCTTGATTTCGTTATTAATTTTTTCTCTTAAAAAATTATAAATATCATTAATAACTCCTGTTTGATTCTTGAAATCAGTTGTCAGAAATCTAATCATTTCATCTATTTTTTTTAAAAAATCTTCAATTTTCTTTTTTAAGACTGTCTCCATTTCCTGTTTTGTTTCCGGCGAGGTTATGTTATCTAATCCTTCTAATCCTCGATAAAGATTGTTTATCTCTGGTTGGAAAAGATTCTTTACTAATGGTAAAACATTGTCATTAAACTCTTTTATGCCAAAAGATTGAAAAATTTTATCAAAAGTTTTATATCTTTGATCAAGCTCTTCAAAAAATTTTTTTTGTAAATCTGTTTCTTTTGGGAACGACGGTATTTCTTTCATCTTAAGCCAACAATCTTTAAAATTCTTTTTAAATTTTCTTCGGCAACTTTATTAGCTTTTTTAGCTCCTTGGTTTAAAATTTTTTCAACTTTTTCTTTTTTTATTTTCTTCTTTTTTTCTCTTGAGGTTCTAAAATAGTCAAAAAAAGCCTCAATAATTTTTTCTTTGAAATCACCATATCCTAAACCAGAAAATTCTTGTTCAATTTCGACTAAGGTTTTGTTAGTTAAATACTTATAAATAATCATTAAGTTAGAAATACCGGGTTTATTTTGAGGATCATACTTAATTTCCTGACCTGAATCAGTAACCGCTTTTTTAATTTTATCTCGAATCTCTTTTTCCTCAGCGAAAATCTCTAAGCAACCTTCAGGTAAAGATTTTGACATTTTTTTTGAAGGATCATCGAGGCTCATAATTTTAGCTGTTTCTTCTTTTAAATAAATTTCCGGGATTTTAAAAATCCTTCCGAATCTTTTATTAAATCGCCGCGCTAATTCGCGGGTTAGCTCCAAATGTTGAACCTGATCTTGACCAACGGGTACTAAATCAGCATTATAAATTAAAACATCAGCAGCTTGCAAAACTGGATACATAAAAATACCGACACCAACACCCTGTTTTTTATATCTTTCAGCTTGTTCTTTAAATTCATGCATAAGTTGCAGTTCACCGAAATAACTCAGGCAACCCAAAATCCAGTATAAATATAAATGAGCCGGAACATCAGATTGTCTAAAAAGAATAGTTTTTTTAGGATCAATTCCTAAGGCTAATAAAGATGAAGCTAATTCATAAGTCCAAAATTTTAACTCCTGAGGCTGATAAGGAACAGTTTGAGCGTGTAGATCAGCAATCATTAAAAAAACTTCATATTTATCTTGCAGGGCGACAACCTCTTTAATCATCCCAAAATAATTTCCTAATTGGACCTTACCTGATGGTTTGATACCGGTTAAAATTCTTTTCATTTTATTGTTCTAAAATCGTTCTCTGAAAATAAATTTCTAAACCGTTAGGATCGAGAACTAATTCAGGAAGGGTTAAAACTATTTCTTTTGCTTCTTGAGGGGCAAAAGAGTAACTACCTTTAGTTAAACTTATTAAATTATTACCGTTATAGACGAAAGCTATCATTTCAATATTTTCTAAAATTTTAAAAGAATTATTAAAAACAGTCAATTTAGCTTTCCATCGATTGTCGTCTTTATAAAATTTTTGATTATAGTAAGTTAAAGGCAATTTCTCAGGTTCAATCTTTATAAAATCTGATTTATCGGGATTGAAAATTTTAAGCTCAGTTTTACCAATCAAAAAGTCAACCGGTTGATTTTTGACCTTTAATAAATATCTTTTTTCTAAAGGTAGAAGAATTGTTTCTTCGATCGGGGTTTGTAATTGTAAATTGTTTTCAAGATCATAAATTAAAAATTGGTATCTAATTTTTTTTAATCCCAAATTTTGGTTTGGATTTTCGATTGTACCAAGTAGATCAAAAGTTTTATCCAGATAAATCAAAACTTTTGGCGAATAAATCTTAAAAAATTGAAAATTTTTCAATTCGCATGGAGGACAAGGACCACCGCAATCAATACCTTCCTCGTTTTGGTCTTGGCGATTATTGAAACACTGTTCCTTGGGTTTTTGAAATTTTAAATAAACCAAAAAAGACGCAAGAAGAATAATTAAAAAAAAGATTGATAAATAAATTAATCTTCTTTTGGTTCGCCAACTCATAAATTTATTTTAAAATAAATTATTTTATTTAAAATGCCCCTCGCAGTACCTACTTTCGCGGCCAAAGCCACTATCATCGGCGTCTTGTTGTTTCACCCGACTGTTCGGAATGGAAAGGGGTGGTTCCAACAAGACCATACGACCACGAGGGGCAAGATTGATTTTAAAAACAAGATTTACTACTGAGGAACGTTCTGAAATTTAGAAAGAGATTGTTTGTTTCAATTCGGCCATTAGTACTCCGAGCCTCAACTCCTTGCGGAGCTTACAGCCGAAGCCTATCAAGCGGATCGTCTTTCCGCGGCCTGATGAGGAAGCCTTATCTTGGGGTAGGCTTCGCGCTTAGATGCTTTCAGCGCTTATCCCGTGGCAGCATAGCTACCCGGCTGTGCTCCTGGAGGAACAACCGGCACACCAGAGGCTGCCCCAGCACGGTCCTCTCGTACTAGTGCCAGCTCCCCTCAAGCTTCCAAACGCTGACAGCAGATATAGACCGACCTGTCTCACGACGGTCTGAACCCAGCTCACGTACCCTTTTAACGGGCGAACAGCCCGACGCTTGGGACCTTGTTCAGCCCCGCGCTAGGGTGAGCCGACATCGCTCGCCTTCCACTATTACTAGTGGGGTAGGACTATATCTTCACCCAAAACTTTTTAGTTTTGGGGATGGCGTTTTGGCTGGAGTTAAAACTCCAACCCTCGGCTTAAAGCCTCAGTCTCTACAGGGCTTAACCCAATTTATATTGCATTGATGGAATAATCTTATCTTGAATCAATAGTTTGAGCTTGGAAATTGATCTTCCTAGAAATCTTAATCGCCAATAATGTTTATCTTTATTTAACACAACTTCTAATCCTAGGGTTTTTAACTTTTTAATTAATTTCTTTTGATCCTTTAAAGAATATTGCTGGGTATTAAGATAGAAATTTGATTTACCGCATCTACTTCCATCATCCATATACCAAACAGCTAAAATATCAGGATTTAACTTTAATTCATCAGGAATGACTTTCTTTTTATTTTTGTAAAATTTTGACATCAAATCAGTAAATATAGGTAGCTGTTTGGTGTAAAACCTAATTGCTAATCTGTTTTTACCAGATTTTCTTAATTTTGGCGGTGAAGCCGAAATATCTTTCAAAATAAGATATTTCCATTCAACATATTCTCTTTGTTTATAAGAATGGTTAATCTCTAACAGAGCATCTTTTCTCCCTATAAACTTTCTTAAATAGCCATCACCCAAAATACTTCCTATAATTACTGAATACTGACATTGGGTTAAGCTTCCCACGGTATTATCCATGGCAATTATTTTAACATGGACTTTACCGTTATAAGCCATTTATTTTTTTCCCACGATTGCTCGTGGGGCACCCCAATTTGAGGTGCCGAGCTGGGCCGTCGATGTGGACTCTCGGGCCCAACCAGCCTGTTCAATCCTTTCGGATTAGACTATACCTTCATCCAGCGGTAATTTTTAAAAATTACAGCTGGAGGCGGCGTTTTAGCTGCCATAAAAATGGCAACTCTCTCGAAATTTTCGAGAAGTCGTTACGGGGTTAGTTAGGAATTTTATATTTTAAACTTTCGATTTGATAATCAAGAAGATATTTTTTTAACTTTTGTGTTTCAACTCGCGAAAAATACAAAACAAAACCTTTATTTTTTTTATCTATTACCTTTACCTTTAAGTCAAAATTTGTTTCAATTACCTCTTTAGCTCTCTCAGCATCATCTTTTGTTAATTTACCAAGATAAAGAAAGGCATTTTTATCTATCTTATTATAATAACCGTCATCATAGTACCAAATCGCCAAACCTATTGGCAGGGTCAACATTCTCTTTAGTTTTTCAGGAATAACTTTATAACCCTGAGGATAAAATAAATTTCTTAATTTACCTAAAAGTGGGCTTGCGTTCGATTGAACTCTTACATATTCATATTCTTTTTTAGTTAGCGGATGGATACGTTTTAAATGTTTTGGTTTACCTTGAAACAAATTCGGTAAAAGCTGCATTTTCCATAAAAGATAATCTTTAAATTTCAATGAATGTTCTAATCTTAATCTAGCATTTCTTTTTCCAGTTTTCTGCAGATAACCATCACCAAGAATCATTCCTATCAAAGCATTCATTTGAAATTTATTTAACTTAATCATTATTTAACTCAATTTTTATTCTTCCTAACTAACTTCCCACGGTGTTACCCAAAATCATTTTTGGGCTTCACCGTTATGAGCCGCATTTTTCTTCTGCATTACTGCAGAAGGGGACAACAGCCTTAATGGCTTTATCCCTAGGGTAACTTTTATCCGTTGTCTCCGGCCTTTCTACAAAGAGCCGTCGGGTCACTAAGTCCGGCTTTCGCCTCTGCTCGAGATGTCTCTCTCGCAGTCAAGCTGGCTTATGCCTTTACACTTTCATCCTGGTTTCCATCCAGGACAAGCCAACCTTTGAACGCCTCCGTTACCTTTTAGGAGGCTGCTGCCCCAGCAAAACTGGCCCTCACCCACTGTTTTTGAGGTTCTGCCTCAAATTAGACTTCAGCAAATAGAAGGTGGGTGTTCCATTGACGGCTCCACTCCGACCGGAATCGGAGTTTCATAGCCTCCCCACTACGCTCTGCATCTATTTACCAAAGTCAATGGGTGAGCCCAGTAAAGCTCCTAGGGTCTTCTCGTCCCGCTGCCAGCACCCCGCATCTTCACGGGGATTGCATTTTCACCGAGCACCTCCTCGAGACAGTCCCCCAGTCGTTACGCCTTTCATGCGCTCCGGAACTTACCCGGAAAGGAATTGCGCTACCTTTGGACGGTCA
>CALHAT010000022.1 GCA_937934285.1 Minisyncoccota bacterium
TTCTCGAGCAAGACCAACTCCTTTAACTGGCAAATACCATCTTTCCCAAGCTTCATCAGGTAAACCAATATTGACATAAATTTTTGTTTTTGTTCCAGGAATCTCTTCTAAATTATGTTCAATCACTTCATAATCTAATAAGCCTTTATAAACATAACCGGTGATTCCTGTTGAACAATCAATTGTCACTTCATCACCGGTATTTAATATTTCAGTTGCATTTCCAGTTCCAACAATTGCTGGGATTCCAAGTTCTCGAGATACAATTGCTGCATGACAAACGCGCCCTCCTTTATCTGTAATTATTCCTTTAGCAATTTTCATAATAGGTACCCAATCTGGATCCGTCATTTCCGTAACTAAAATTTCTCCTTCTTGAAATTCATTAATTTGGGAAACATCTTTAATTACTCTAACTCTTCCAGAAACAATTTTTGAACCAATAGCGATTCCCTTGAGTAAAACCGCGAACTCTTGCGAACTTACGCGAACATCGCTATCAACCGCGAACTTGTGCGAACTTTCATCTGTTCGCATCGGTTCGCGATCATTATTATCGTTCGCATTGGTTCGCGGTATTTCATCTGTTCGCATAGGTTCACTATAGTTCGTATCAGTTCGCGGTACTTCATTAGTTCGCATAGATTCGCTAAAGTTCGTATTAGTTCGCGGTAATCCTGCTTTTTTCAATCTATACTCCAAATAAACATTTTTCTTTTTAGTTGAATGAACTGTTTCTGGTCTCGCTTGAACAATGTAAAGTTTTCCATCAATACCATCTTTTGCCCATTCAATGTCCATTGCTCTTCCATAATGTTTTTCAATAAGATATCCCATTTTTGCAAGTTCTAAAACTTCATCATCGCTTAAACAAAATATTCCTCTTTCATTTTCATTTGTTTCAATTTCTTTCACGCCACCTTCATCTCCATAAACAATCTTTTTAATTTTTTCTCCTAATCTTTTAATAATAATACTTCGATAACCTTTTTCTAAACCAACTTTAAAAACAATCCATTCATCGGGAATAACTTTTCCTTGAACAATAAGTTCACCCAATCCCCAAACTCCATTAATAACAATTACTTTATCTAATCCGGAATCAGTATCAATTGTGAACATAACACCAGAACTTGCTAAATCAGAACGCACCATTTTTTGAACACCTACAGAAAGCTTAACTTTAAAATGGTCAAACCCTTTTTCTTGTCTGTAAAATATTGCTCGATCAGTAAAAAGTGAAGCAAAACAAAATTTAACTTTTTCAAGTAAATCTTTTTCAGTTACATTCAAATAAGTCTCTTGTTGTCCTGCAAATGATGCATCAGGAAGATCTTCTGCGGTTGCACTACTTCTTATTGCCATCTGCAAATTTTCTCCATATTCACTCTTTAGTTCTTCAAAAGCTTGTAAAATTTCTTCTTTTAAATCTTCAGGAAATTTACTTTGTTTTATTAAATTTCTTATCTCTTCACCTGCTTTTTGAAGTTGGGAGACACTATAAACATCTGTTTTACTAAGTATCTCTTTTATTTCCTCTTCTAAATTATTAAATTGAATAAAATAATCATAACCTTCAGCAGTTACCGCGAAACCATTAGGTACCTTTACGCCTAACCCTGTTAATTTTTGATACATTTCACCTAAATTAGCATTCTTTCCACCAACCAAACCAACATCTTCTTTTGTTAGTTCCTTAAACCATTTTATATACATCATTAATTAAATTATAATAAATTATCATCAAAAATTTTTATAATTATGTTAATGGAATTGTTTAAATATTTCCTATTAGGAGTAATTGAAGGAATAACAGAATTTTTGCCAATTTCATCGACAGCTCATTTAATTTTAATTTCTAATTTATTAAAAATCCCTCAAACAGAATTTCATAAATTTTTTGAAGTTTTTATTCAAAGTGGCGCAATTTTAGCAGTTATTTTTACTTATTTTCAAACAATATTGATAAATAAAAAAAAATTAATAAAGCTTTTAGTTTCATTTATTCCCACAGCTATTGTGGGCTTAATATTTTATAAAATGATTAAAAATATTTTCTTTGAAAATGAATTGATTATCATCTTAACCCTGATAGGCGTTGGAATTGTTTATGTTTTAATTGAAAAATTAATCAACAAAAATATAATCACTCTTAAATATAACCTGGACAATCTTTCTTTCTCTCAAGCTTTTTTAATTGGTATTTTTCAGTCTTTAGCAATTATCCCCGGCGTTTCTCGAGCTGGTGCTGTAATTTTAGGAATGTTACTTTTAGGATTTCAGCGAAGGGAAGCAGTAATTTATTCTTTTCTTTTGGCTGTTCCGACCATAATTTCAGCTAGTATTTATGATTTATATAAAATAGGTTTAAGTAATATAATTTTCAATATTGACAATTTTTTCTATTTATTTATAGGATTCGCAGCCTCATTTATTTCCGCTATGTTAACTATAAAATTTTTCATTGCTTACTTAAATAAACATAACTTTAGTGTTTTTGGTTTTTACAGAATCGCTTTAGGTATTCTGTTTTGGATTTATTATTATTTTTTTTAAATTTTTATGCTAAAATTTAGTTAATAAACATCAAAGATAAAATTAAAAACAAAAATGCCCCCCAGCAGCGAACAAATTTTTTATTTATTACAAAAATTAACTCTAAAAGATATAACTGATATCACTTTTTTAACTTTTATTCTATTTTTTATTCTTTTAGGTTTATGGGAAAGCAGATTTTCAAGAGTCTTTAAGGGAATATTAGTAATAATTTTAATTTTTCTTGTCTCGCAATTATTGGATCTAACTTTAACCAAAATTTTCTTTCAAAGTTTTTTTAATATTTTTTTAATTACCTTAGTTTTGATATTTCAACCGGAAATTAGAAAAATTTTAGAAAAACTCGGTTTAATAATTTCTCCTCCCTCAAAATTACTTAATTTTAAAAAAGAATTAATCATTGAAAATATTGTTAATGCCATAGATTTTTTTTCTAAAAATAAAATAGGCGCTATTTTGGTTTTTGAAAGAAACGATAATCTTAGTTATTATCTTCAAGATGAAGTTTATTTAAATAGTGAAATAAGTTCCCCTCTTTTATTAACGATTTTTAATAAGGGTTCGGCTCTTCATGACGGCGCTGTCATTATTGATAAGAATAAAATAAAATATGCCGGCGCCTATCTACCTTCGGGAATAGGAAGCTTAAATATCGACAAACGAGGGACAAGACACAAAGCAGGAACGGCAATTACCGCAGAAACCGATGCTTTTTCAATTATTGTTTCTGAAGAAACAGGAGGAATATCTTTAGCGGAGAAGGGAGTCCTAAAAACAAATCTTAATATTAATGAAATTATAGAAGTTTTAAACAATTATTATTTCCCCGTTAATGAAGATCAAAGATTTAAATCAGTATTCATAAATAAATTTATTCTAAAAAATTTGACGAAATTTTTAATGTTTTTTTTACTATCTTTCTTAATAATTTTTACACTCTGGTCATTTACTAATTATGATAAAACAAAAATTCAAAGAATTGTCGAAATTCCAATAGAATTCAAAAATCTTGACGATAATTTAAATATAGAAAAGCCTTCAGCACTATCGGTTAAACTCACTGTTTCTGGCTTAAAAACAGATTTTAAATTTTTCAATCCTACTCAAGCCAAGGTTTTAATTAATTTACAAGATTTTGAGGAAGGCAATTACAGCTTGAGTCTTAATAAAGAAAACATCGTCGATATTCCTAAATCAATAGAAATTCTTAACATAGAACCGAAAATTATTAAATTTAGATTAATTTTAAAAGACAAAAACATCTAGCTTAAAAAGAATAAATTGTGAGATTGTGATTTTTAAAACTTAAATAATTATTTATTTTATTTAATGATATTTATAGGAATTCCGGACATAAAAGATTTTATATTTTCAATTGTCGTTTTGAGAATTCTTTCAACTGCCTCTTGAGAATTGAAAGCATTATGAGGAGTAATTAAGACATTGGGCATTTTCATTAGAAGATGATTTTGCCATAAAGTTTTTATTTCCTCTGTTTTCAAATCTGGCTTAGCTAAAATTTCTAACTCTTCTTTTATTTCAGTTTCTTCTTCCAAAACATCCAAAGCTGCTCCTTTCAAAATTC
>CALHAT010000023.1 GCA_937934285.1 Minisyncoccota bacterium
CCAATTAAGGGATTGAGACTAATTTCGCCATAAAGAAGTTTAGCGGTCGAAGATAATTGTTTGAAAGATTAAAACCAATTAAGGGATTGAGACATGAAATTTATCAATTTATTTCCAAATTCTTTTTTTTGGGTTTGAAAGATTAAAACCAATTAAGGGATTGTTAAAATTTTCTCAATTTTTTTCCTATGAATATTTATCTGACAACTCAAGGAGCAAAAGTTGGTATAAGAGAGGGAGAGTTTTATGTGGAGGATGCAGAGAAAAATAATTTAGCTGATTTTCCTTCAAAACTTGTTGAAAATATTTTTATCTTTGGTAATGTTTTTCTGACAACACAAGCAATAAATTTTTGCTTAAAAAATAAAATAAGAGTTCTTTTTCTTTCATCAAAAGGTGATTATATTGGTTCTTTGATATCCATAGATCAAGAGCGAGTTTACCTAAAATACAAACAATGGGAAAAATTTAACGATAAAAAAATTCGCCTTGCTTTGGCCAAAGAAATAATTAATGAAAAATTTAAAAGACAAAGAGGTTTGCTTTATAGTTTTTGCAAAAATCAAGGAAAATTAGATCTTTTTGAAGATTTTGAGAGAAAAACAAAACCAATTTTAAATCTTATACCATCAGTTCTTTATTTGGAAGATTTGCGCGGTTATGAGGGAATTTTTTCTAACTATTATTTTGAAGTTTTTGGAAAGCTTATCTTAAACAGTAAGTTTATTTTTAACGGTAGAAGTCATTATCCACCAAAAGATGAAGTTAATTCCTTGCTTTCTTTTGGCTATACACTCCTGGTTAATTTTATCACTGGTTTTATCGTTGCTTACTCCCTTGATCCATATGTTGGTTTTTATCATGAAAACAGATACAAAAGAGAGAATCTCAGTCTTGATTTAATGGAAGATCTAAGGCCAGCGATTGATCAGATAACTTTAAAACTAATTAATTTAAAGATGATTGAGGTTGATGATTTTGAAAAAAAAGAGGATTCTTTTCTTCTTAAAAACCAATCGCTTGCTAAAATATTTAACTTATTTCAAAAAGAAATTATAAGCAGAAAAAAAATAATTAATAATATTGAAAATAAAATAAAAAAATTGGTTAGATTAATAAGCCAAAACACAAATAAAAATGATTGAAAAACCAGTGATTGCCAAAGAAAAAAAGCAGCACCTATGTTTTTATGACATCGAAAATAATTTAATAAGATCAAGATTAGTTAAGTTTTTAAAAAAATTTGGGGTAAGAATTCAAAAGAGTGTTTTTATCATTTTTATTACTAAAAAAGAGAAAAAGAAAATTTTTGACTACTTCAACAAAATAAAAGAGAAAAATGATAAGATTGGAATTGTATATTTGTGTAGTAATTGTTTTTGCAAGATTGAGCATTTACCTAAAATAAAATTAAAAAATTTCTATATCATCTAGAATGATCTTAAGAAGTATTGTTTTACAGCTTGATGGTAATCTTGAGTTAGTAAAAAAAGAATTTTTAGGGTATTATGCCTATAGTTTTTTTCTTGATCAAATTAAAAAAATTGATCAGGAAAAAGCAAAAATGTATCATAAAAAAAACACTTTTAAGCCTTTTACCATAAGCCCGCCTTTTATTGTTGGTGATAATATATATCTTCGAATATGTTTTTTGACTGATGAAATTTTTTCGCTTTTTGTCAGTTCTCTTTTTGATGCAAAAACAATTAAGTTAAAAGAAGAATTTAAAATAATAAAAGTTTATCTGACCCAAGAAAAAAACCTTCCTAAAAAAATAAGTCGATTAGTTAAGGTTTTTTCTGATGATAAAAATCACCAAATCCCTGATTTTTTAACTATAAAAATTTTAACTCCTTTGATATTTAAGAAAGGTTTAGATTATGAAATAGTTCCCAATGCCTACTTAATTAAAAATTCATTTGAAAAAAGACAATTGGAAATTTATCAAGAAATTATTTTTCCAATGCCTAAATTTTTTATTGATAAAATTCATCTACAAACAAAAGCAGTAAAAATTGAGCCTTTTGGGGATTTTGTTGGTATGGTAGGAGAGGTACGTTTGAAGCTTGAGGAAAAAAATTCATCACCCTTTGCCTTGGAGTTTTTTGGTCTTGGAATAAAAACAACGATGGGCTTGGGGCAGTTATTAATTCAAAAGAAATAAACAATCCTTTTTTATCTTGAAACTTTTAAAATAACTTTTTTTATTAAAAGAAGGTAAAAAGTAATTATCAAAAGACTAATTAAACTAAAGTCTTTTTGAAGAGCAAAAAAACTTTTTAAAAAGTGGCCAATAAAGGTTGACTTATCAGGCAAAAAAAGGATTTTTATTGGTAAAAAATTACTTAATTTTAGCTGAAAATATCCTTCAAGAATTTCATTTACTCCATTGGTTATCATTGATGCTCCTAGAAAAAGGATTAACCACTCTGTGATCGTGTAGATTTTACTAATGGAGATTTTAAGAAAAGAGAAATAAATCAAAAGACTAAATAAAAAGGCGCTAACAAATGCTAAAATTAGGCCAATAAGATTTTGATAAAAAGTAGAAAAAAGAGAGGTGGTGGCGGTAAAAAGGGCGATCTCAAAACCTTCGCGGACAATAAAAAAGACAATTAAAAGAAAAAGGGACAAATCAAAAATATTATCTTGCATTTTAAAATGAGCTTTTAATAAATTTTTGTTAGTTGCCTGATGGATAATTTTATGGATAGAAAAGATCACATAAGATATAAAAACACCTGAGAAAATTAGAAGATATCCTTCAAGAATCTCACTATTTTTTTCCGTTAAAACTTTTGAGGCCAAGTTACTAAAATAAAAGGTAAACAAGGGAAGAATTATTGATATAAAAATACCAAGAAGGGAGGCGGCCAAGATTTCTTTTTCTCTTCTAATTTTTAATTTTTTGGATATCCC
>CALHAT010000024.1 GCA_937934285.1 Minisyncoccota bacterium
TCAGTTCTTCGGGGATATCAAAAATAATAACTCGCCAATAACCATCCCAACTTTCTTGTTTTTTGAATTTTAATTTCTCAAAGTTATAAGCTAAAATTTTTCTTTTACCGTTTTCAGTTAAAGTCATAATTAAATTGCCATCATTATCTTCTTTAATATCTATTAATTTCGATTTATAAAGATTGGTTATTGCTTTATTAAGATATTCTTTGTTTATTTTTTCTAACTCACGAGGAAGTTTTTTAATGACAAAATAAGCTGTTGTTTTGCTTTTACTAAGACCAATTACTGCTCCAGCTGCTAAAATAAGTAATATCTTCTTCATATTTTTCCCGATTTTTAATCTTTCTTTTTTCATCTCATTCTTAAATTTTAATCAATAATTATTTTTTTATAATAAACTTCTTTATACTTTACAACCTTATTATATTTTGCTATAGCACTTTATAATGCGGATCTAACGACTAAGGGCTATAAAAAATGCGCGTTAATCAGTTTTTAAATCCGCGTATATCCGCCGTATTATATTTTGCTATAGCATTTTATAATACGGAGTGGTTTTTCAATTTAGTTTAAGTTTAAATATTTATTGTTGTTTTATTTACTAGCAACTATTCGAGTCTATTGATGTTCGCTTTGGATTCTGTCTCCTAAAGTTCTTAGTTCATCTAAGGCTTTTTTTGCTTCTTCTTTGTTTGGTGGTTTACCGTGCCATTCAAATTTCTTTTCCATAAAACTTACTCTTTTGCCTGGAATTGTATAAGCAATAATAACTGAAGTTCTTCGCCATTCTGATCTTGCCTCTCTTATTGCATCAACAAAAGCTCTTATATTATGACCATCAACTTCTAAAACATGAAGCCCAAAGCTTTCTAATTTTTCTCTTAATGGTTCAAGCGGCATAACATCTTCAGTAATTCCATCAATCTGAATATAATTTCGATCAATAATTATTATTAAATTATCAAGCTGATTTTTGCCTAAAAACATATAAGCTTCCCAAGTATTTCCTTCTTGATGCTCGCCATCAGAAGTAATGCAATAGACATGATAATCTTTTTTGTCAAGTTTGCCAGCCAATGCCATACCAATAGCCTGAGAAATACCTTCACCAAGTGGTCCCGAAGTTGTTTCTACTCCAGGAAGAGCTGTTCGATGAGGATGACCTTGAAGTCGAGTATTAATTTTTCTAAGTGTTTTCAACTCTTCAATAGGAAAATAACCGGCAAGAGCCATAACTGCATAACGAACCGGACAGATATGACCATTCGATAAAACCAGTCGATCTCTATCTTCCCAATCTGGATTTTTAGGATCGTGTCTTAAGATATGAAAATAAAAAGCTGAAAAAATATCAGCCATTCCCAATGAACCTGCAGAATGTCCAGAGCCAGCTTCTAAAAGCATTTCAATAACAAGTTGTCTAATTTCGTTCGCTTTCTCTTCTAAAAATTTGAGTTTTTCGTCGTGAAGTTCTTCAATCATTTATAAATATCTTTTCTATGACCTATTGTTAAAATTATAATTCTATTTCCGTTTAAATCAAAAATTACCCGCTAATCTCCGATTCTAAATCTATACTCGCCGAGTTCTTTATTTCTCATTTGTTTCGCAAATTTTAAAGGGTTCTTTGCAGAGGTATAAAAATCTAATTTAGAAATAATTCTTCTTTGAATAGTTTTCGGTAGTTTTTTTAAATCACGAAGAGCTGATGGTTTAAAGTAATACTCCATATTTTAAATTTTAAGTATCCGCTTTACATCTTTACTAGAATACAGTTTTTTCTCGGCGCGAGCTTTTTTAATTTTATTTTTAAGAAATTTTGATTTTAAAATTTCTAAGTCTTCAAGCTGGTCTTTTATACTTTCCCAAACTTCAATAGGGATGATAACAACTGGCTTGTTTCCTATCTTTGTAAATTTTTGTGGAAGTTTAGTAGTCATATTAATAAAATTATATCAGAATATTTTAAACTCATAAAAATATCTCAAAGGTTTTCGGAAAATAATATCAATTTTTTCTACTTTAGCAAGTTTTGGTCCGATTTTTAAATTTTCAATTAAAGTTTGTAGATCTTTTTCTTTTCCTTGAGCCAAAACTTCAACTGTTCCATCGGGTAAATTTTGAGCATATCCGAAAATTTTTAGTTTATTAGCTAAAGCTTCGACAAAAAATCTAAAACCAACCCCTTGAACCCGACCGTAAACTTTGGCAATAAATTCTAAATAATCTTTTTCAATATCTTCAAAAGTTAAAGCTTCTTCTAAATTAAACTCTTCGTAATCTGGCGCGAACTCTTGCAAACTTTCTCGCGAACTTATGCGAACATTATTTTTGGACGCGAACTCAGGCGAACTCTCTCGCGAACTAATGCGAACATCATATTTAGATGCGACTTCGGGCAAAATTTTAGGAACTTTTATTTTTGTTCTTATTAATTTATTAACATAAGCACCGCAACCAAGTTTTTGCCCTAAATCATGAACTAAAGAACGAATATAGGTTCCCGAAGAAACCTCGGCTTCAATCGTAAGAAAAAACGCAGACTTCCGCGGACTTGACGCAGACGGCCGCAGACTTAATATAGACTCATCTAACTGTGTCCTGTTTGCTGTAGTCTGCGTTTCGTCTGCGGCTGTCTGCGTATAGTCTGCGCTTGTCTGCGTTTTGTCTGCGACAGTCTGCGTATTGTCTGTTAAAATCTGCATATTGTCTGCGATAGTCTGCGTGTAGTCTGCGACTGTCTGCGTCCCCAAAATTTTAATCCCATAAACAATCACCTTCCTTGGTTTTAACTCAATACTTTTCCCTTCTCTTATTAAATCACTTGCTCTCTTTCCTTTTATTTTGATTGCTGAATATAGAGGAGGTATTTGTTCGATTTCGCCAATAAAACTTTTTAAAACTTTTTCTATTTCTGAAAAATCAGGAATTGGTTTTCCAGTTTCTATAATTTTTCCTTCAGTATCATAAGTATCAGAAAAGGCTCCAAAAACAATCTCAGCAATATAAGTTTTTCTACTTTCTTTTAAAAATTTTATTAATTCCTTAGTATAATTGCCAATTCCAATAATTAAAAGACCTTCGGCAAATCTATCTAATGTTCCACCGTGTCCAACTTTTTTTTTAATTATTTTTTTGAAAAAATTAGTGATCTCGGTTGAAGTTTTTCCTAATGGTTTATTAAAAATAATAATTCCTTCCATATAAAGAAAAAGTTGTTGCGGGGGCAGGATTTGCACCTGCGTCTGAGGCTTATGAGACCTCCGTGGTACTACTCCACCACCCCGCGATCTTACAAAAAAGAATTCAGATTCAAGAAGCAAGATTCAAGAATATATATTATATTATATCACATTAGAGAAGATTTCAATTAATCCGTTCCATTTTGAAATTCTTTCTCCTTGAAGTGGCACACCAATTTTAAAATAATCAGCAGAAAAAGCAATTCCTAAATCAATTATCCAATTATCATTTGTTTCTCCACTTCGATGAGAAAATATTGTAAATAAATTATTCTCTTTTGCTAATTTAACAAAATCAAAAGTTTCTTTAATTGTTCCAATCTGATTAGGTTTAATAATTACTCCATCAACAGAGTTTTTTTCTAGGGCAATTCTTAATCTTTCGATATTAGTAACAGTTAAATCATCACCAATCACTTTAAAACCTTCTTTTTTTAAGTTCGCAAAATATCCAAATTCGTCTTCTTTAAAGGGATCTTCAAGATAAACAACATTTAAAGTTTTTAATTTTTGATAAATTCTTTTCCAATTAACTAAACTTTCAATTTGATTGGCGGCAATATCAACTCCAAGTTCAAAATTTTCTTTAAATTGATTTAAATAAATAAATGGTTCATAGTTATCACTAAAATTTGTTGAGAAGGCTCCCTCGTCATTTCTTCCTAACGGTTTTGGCAATTTTTGTTCTAAAATCTTAATGACACTTAATATTTCGGCAATTAATTTTTCCGAAAATCCCTCTTTGCTAACTAACCAATATTCCTGAAAATCTAAATTATTACGAGAATGAACTCCTCCACCGATTATGTTGAGACAAAAACGCGAACTTATGCGAACTTTATTATCAACCGCGAACTCTTGCGAACTTAAGTGCGAACTTATGCGAACATTGTCGTCAACCGCAAACCTATGCGAACTTAGATGCGAATTTGTGCGAACTTTATCATTATCAACCACGAACTTGTGCGAACTTTCATCTGTTTGTATAGGTTCGCTGTAATTCGCGTCAGTTCGTGATATTTCATTAGTTCGCGTATGTTCGCGATTATTATTGTTGTTGTTCGCATTAGTTCGTGGTAGCTCATGTGTTCGCATTGGTTCGCTATAGTTCGCATTAGTTCGCAGCATTTGATATTCTTTATTCAAATATTCAAACAACTCCAAACCTTCTTTTTTCGCTAAAACTCTTGCCAAAGCAATTGAACAGCCTAAAGTAAAATTCGCACCTAATTTTTCTTTATTGTTCCCTGCCCTTTCAATTAAAAATTGATCGAATTCTTGAGATGATTGAAAATCTATATTTTTAACTTCTTTTAAAAAATCAGTCAAATTTTTTTGTATTGTTTCATAATCTAAACAAACTGCTTCATATTTTCCTTTACTTTTTCCTGAAGGAATTGAAGCTTTTTCTTTTGTCCCTTCACTTTCAATTTCAACTTCAATTGTCCATTCTCCTCGTGAATCAAGAATTTTATTTACTTTGATGTTATCTATTTTCATCTAATATGAATTTATAATTCATTTCCATTTATCCAAATATCAAAATTATTAATTTTTGCTTCTTCTTTTAAATTATTTATAATTTCTTTTTCTTTGTCAGATGGTTGTTTATTTTGATTATTATATAAATTTAACACTGCTCGATGTTTAAATTTTTTATTGTTCAATGTAACATCAGATAAATTGGTAAAAATTACCATTTTTAATAATCCATCTTTTATATCCTCAAGAGATGGTAGAAATTTGTTTCTTGTAAATTTACTTTCTATTAGATATAAAATATCATTTTTAAACAATACCTCGTCTACTGTTAAAAAATAAAAACCTCCAAGATAATTTTTAATTGTAATTGAAGCTTTTGTAAAAGTAATTTTTTCTTTAGGTTGTAGCGTTTTTGTTTCTCTTAGCTGAGCTCTTTGTGCTAAATCTCGTGATAATTCTAAAAATCTCTGCAATCCTTTTTTTAATTGAATTAATCTACTCTCTAGACCTTCAAATGAATGTAATTTAACTCTTATTAGTTTGGAAATTGCCTTATACGCGTTATAAGCTTTATACATTATTTTATCTATGTTTTTAATCTGTTCAAGATTCCAATGTAAAGCATCAGACTTATAATCAATCAATCTTAAAATTTCGTTTTTAAGATAATTATAATCAAAAACTTGGTTTGTTATCTTATTTTTAAATTTATGACTTTTTATTGCTGTTTTATAATAACCAATAATCACATAAACGCCCAATAAACTCATTAAAGCAATAGTATCCCATTGTAAGAAATCTCTATCACCATCAAAACCTTCATCTTTGACGATAGGGATGATTGTTAGTTTTTTATTATGATCAAGAGTGTCATATACACGAGCGTAAGGATAAGAACGTGTTCTTTTGGGAGAAACCCACCAACTTACTGCGATTTCATCATTGTCAATTTTTAATTTAAAAACTGATTTTTTAAAAGCATCGACGATATTATCTAAATTAAAAACTGGCAATTCTTTTATCAAGAGAGGTCTGTATTTAATTCCCTTTATATTAGCTAATAGGTCCATATCTTCCTTTTGGTCTTATAATTATTTCTAATTTATCGCCATCCTCACCGGAAAATAAACTTTTTTCAAAGCCAACTTTTTTTTTGATTATCGGTACTAAACTTTCTTTAATTTCTATTCCTATACTATTTCTACCTAACATCCAAGCAACTTTCATAGTAGTTCCACTACCAACAAATGGATCTAAAACTGTTTCTCCTTTAAACGAAAAAAGTTTTATAGCTCTATATGGCAATTCTTCCGGAAAAGCGGCGATATTTTTTTCTAATTCTGAGTTTGGTAAAACATTCGTCATCTCCCACAATGTTGTATACCACTTATTTTTTTTAAATTCATCTAAGTTAATTTTTGATTCCTCTTTAATTTTTTTATCTATTGACTTATAGTTAAATTTACCTTTCTGGAATATTAGTATGCTTTCAAG
>CALHAT010000025.1 GCA_937934285.1 Minisyncoccota bacterium
AAACTAAAATGGATTAAAAGCAAGCTGGCGATAAAAAAAACAACATAAACTAAATCACTGTTTCCAGAAATAAATTCTAAAACATCATAATTGTCAGGGTCAAGAACAAAAGTTAAATCAGAAATTAAATAGTAATCTAAAAAGAAAGATAGGCCTATAACTAAAAATATCAAGAAAAATATAAATCCATATTTTTTCATTATAATAAAATTATATAACAAATTTTAAAAAAACCAAATCTCTATTTTAAAAATGTTGACTATAAAAACAAAGAAAAAACAAGAAATAATTGATCTTACCGAAGAAATTAACAAGTTTTTAAAAAATCAAGAAAAGAATGAGGGGTTGATTTTTCTTTTTGCTTTACATACAACTTGCGCTTTAACAACTGCTGATTTAGATCCGGGGGCTGAAGAAGATTTTCTCTCGGCTTTTGAAAAAATTACACCAAAGGCAAACTATATTCATCCTCATAATCCTGAACATTTTCCTGACCATTTTTTGTCATCGCTTGTTGGCACTTCTCTTTTTCTTCTTTTTGAAAATAAAAAGTTAGTTTTGGGGACTTGGCAAAGAGTAATTTTAATTGAATTTGACGGTCCACGAGAAAGAAAAATTGTAGTTAAAATTATTTAATCTCATAAGTTAAGGTTACGGTAATTCTTATTTCTTGAGAACCGGGTTCAATAGAGGGCATTGGCATAACTTCAGCTCCGCCAGCTCCCATCTCTAATGTTTTCATATAAATCGGGATAGGCGTATATGATGATTCATTAATACTTATGATTTTCCCCAACCTAAATCCAGCAGTCTTAGCAATCATTTCAGCTTTTTCTCTTGCTTCCTTGATTGCTTTTTCTCTAGCTTTATCTAAATAAACTTTTTCATCTTCAACAGTAAAATTTGGTCCCGAAACATTATTGGCTCCATTTTCAACTGCTCCAGACAAAATCGCGCCAATTTTATTTAAATCTCTGACCTTAACTATTAAAGTTTGACTTACAGTATAACCAATTATTTCAGTTACTTTATCATATCTATATTTAGGATTTATTGAATAATTTTCTGTTTTAATATCTTTTTCGTTAATTCCCTGCCCTTTCAAAAAATTTATTACCCTATTAAATCTTTCGGTATTTTCTTTTTGAACTTCAACTAAATTTTTCCCTTCACTAATTAAACCAATCCTTAATTCAGCGATATTAGGAATGACAATTTCTTTTCCTTCAGCAGAAACCATAAAAGTTCGTTGTGGAAAAGCGGTTTTCGAATATTCATAAACAAACCAAAATATAGAAATCACAAAGAGAAAAATCCCGGCGATGATAGAATTTTTTAAAGTATTATCCATTGTTTTTATTGTTTAAAAACGACCTTTAGCGAAATTGCTCCTGAAATTTATCTTCAAAATTCCGAAGGCAATCATCGCATTCTTCTATATGTCGCCAATCTTCTTTAAATTTTTCCCAGAATTTTTTATTTTCATCTTCATCAGCTCTAAAAAGACCTTTTATTTCATCATCTGTATATTCTTCAATCCTTGGCCATTCTTTTTCCTTTCGGAAAATTTCCTCAGGAGCAATTTTCTTTTTTTGTAAAAGCAAAAGCCACCAATGGGCTATTGTTTGTAATCTTTCCTCATCAATGTGTTTTTCTTTTCTTTCAGGTCTTTTTAGTTCTTCGAATTTCTCCATTATTTTAATTATAATCTAAATAATGAAAAATTTAATAAAGCAATATTTATCTCTTCGACCCCAACCAGAAAGAAATTTTGACCAATTTTATGCTAATACTGCAACTCTTTTAAAAAGAGTTGAATTAATTCTAAAATTTAATCCACAAGAAATGGTCTTTTTAGGAGATGACGATTTAACTTCAATTGTTTTGTCTCTAAATAATAAAAAAATTAAAATTAGCGTAATTGACATTGATCAAAGAATTTTGAACTTAATTCAAGAAATATCTCGAAAAGAAAATTTAAATATTGAAACAATAAATTATGACCTGAGAAAACCCCTAGAACTTAATCTAAAAACAAATTTTATCTTTTTTGATCCCCCTTATACTCCTCAAGCTTTAAAACTTTGGCTGATTCGAGCCTTGGAAATTTTAGTTGGTAAAGGTTCAAATCAAAAAAGAAAAGATTTAAATTTTTTAAAAGATAGATTTATTTTTTTGTGCTATGGTTATACTGACAGAGCATCCCATCGAGGTTTAAAAATCCAAAAAATTATCACTGACTTGGGACTTATCATTCAAGAAAAATTTAGAAAATTTAATAAATATACTGGAGCGGAATCAATTAACAACGAAAGTGATTTCTATATTTTACAACCAACACCAAAAATTGATTTAAAACTTATTGACAGCTTCCGCAAAAAAGAATTTAAAGAAAAAATTTATACCCGGGAACAAAATTAGCCGTTAGTCGTTGGTCCCTAGCTGTTAGGAATTGATTGTTGATGAATCAATAAAGTTATAAATATTGGCAATTTAGAAAAGAGTAAGTCCTTTTGAAATTTCTAATTTTCTATAGAAATACAGAAAATGATCTTTTAGGTATTTTAAATAGGATTTATAAATATTTTTTATAAACTTTTATTTAAAACGAATCTCAGGTGATACACAATAATACCAAAAGCAACGGCAACATTTAAAGATTCTTTTTTACCAAGCATTGGGATTTCTAAAATATAGTCAGCTTTTTCTAAAATTTTTTTATTTAAACCGCGAATCTCATTGCCGAAGACAACAGCTATATCTTTTACTGGTTTAAAT
>CALHAT010000026.1 GCA_937934285.1 Minisyncoccota bacterium
ATTTTTACCAAGTTTAGAGGAACTCAAAAAGGCAATTACTGCTTTTAAATTAATTGAAGAAAAATTTAAAAATCAAGAAGAGATTAATTTAACCGATGAAGATTATCTTTTGATTTTTCATGCTTATGAAGTTGCTTTAAAAGATTTAAATATTTTAACTACTGAAGATTTTCTGGTAAAGAGCCGAGAGTAACCGGAACTATGAAAGTTTGATTATTTCTTAAAACTTTAAGATTAACTTTTTGACCTACACTTTTCTTTAAAATTATTTGACCTAAACCATTCTGAGTTGTTATCTTTTCACCATCCATTTCTAAAATAATATCTCGATCTTTTAAACCAGCTTTTTCAGCAGGCGAATTAGGGATAATTGCTGTTTTATCTTCGCGATAAAGAAAAGCTCCATAGTTGACTGGTAAGTTAAACTTTTTTTGAATCTCTTCATTTATTAAAAGATAATAAACACCTAAAAACGGTACTTCAATTTTTCCTTTAGCTTGAACTTCTTTAAGCATTCTTTTAACTCTTTCGATAGGAATAGCAAAACCGATATTTTCAGCACCACTGGCGATAGCTGTATTAACGCCAATAACTTCACCTCTTAAATTTAAAAGTGGTCCGCCGGAATTACCAAAATTAATTGCTGCATCAGTCTGAATCAAGCCTTCTAATCTCTCGACCCGGCCAGTTTCATCAGAAGCAGTAATTGTTCGATTAAGACCAGAAATAACTCCAAAGCTTACAGTATTTTGAAATTCGCCCAAAGCGTTACCAATAGCAATCACAAATTGACCAAGTTTAAGCTTGCTTGAATCTCCTAAAGAAAGAGTCGTTAAGTTATTAACATCTATCTTCAAAATTGCCAAATCATCAATCGGGTGTCGTGCTAGAACTCGGGCTTTAAATTTTCTGCCATCATTTAAATAAACCGTATATTCAGCTTCGGGATCAATAACTACATGTTTGTTAGTTACAATCAGTCCATCTGAAGAAACAATAAAACCAGTTCCGCCACCAACCTTTTGTTTTTCTCTGCCTTTTTCTCTTAGTTGCGGGATTTTAAATTCAAAAAAGGGTCGGAGTTCCGGGGGCAAATCTTGAAAGGGGTTAATGTAATATTCTTCTAAAACCGGTACATATTTACTGATAATAATACTAACCACGGCTGGTGAAGATTTTTCAGCAATGTGAACAATTGTTGTTTCCAAATCAGCAACCGGTGGCGTTGGACTTAAAAATGAACTTGGTTCTTTGATCTCTATTTTCTGAGGAGTCGATGAAAGATTTTTCGTTAAAAAATCAAGCAGATTTTGCCAAAAGTTTTTATCAGGTGATTCGGCTAAAACCCAAAAAACAGCAACAAGTAAAGAACTAAAGATTAAAAAGATCCAAATTGATTTTCTCATATAAATTTCTTCAGACAGTTAAATAAATAATCGACTTCCTCTTTTTTTGTTTCCCGACCAAAAGAAAATCTTAAACTTCGTTCACTTCTTTCTTTACCGTAAACATCGTAAACAACATAACTTGGTTCATTAGCTCGTGATTGACAAGCGGTTCCGGATGAAACAGCGATGCCTTGACTATCTAAGTATAACATAAGTTCTTGAGAAGTTTTAGTTGGAAAATAAAGATTAAGAAATTTCAGACTGGAATTTTCCAAAGGTGTATTGATTAAAATTTTTTCTGGCAATTCTTTAGTTTTATTAAGAAAATATCCACGAATTTCTTTTAGGTGATTTCTAATTTGCTCTTTTTCTTGAGAAATAAGTTCCAGAGCTTTAGCAAAACCAACTATTAGAGGCACGGCTTCGGTGCCAGCTCTTAAAGAATATTCTTGTTGAGAACCAGAAATAATTCTTAAAAGAGGTGTTCCCTTTTTAACATACAATAAAGCAATGCCTTTAGGACCGTAGATTTTGTGCGAAGATAAAGTCATTAAATCAACTCCTAAATTTTTAACATCAAGATTCTCCAGGCTAGCTTGAGCTGCGTCAGTATGAAAATAGATTTTCTCTTTTCGCAGTTGATTAACTTCTTGAATTAATTTTGATATTTCTGGGATTTTTTGAATTGTTCCCAATTCACTATTCACATAATGAATGGTTACCAAAATTGTATTCTCTTTAATATTATCTTTAACTTTTTGGGGATCAATAAGACTATCTTTTTCAGGTTTAAGATAAGTTACTTCAATTAATCCAAGATCAATCAAATCAGAAATAACTTCTAAAATTGACGGATGCTCAATTGAACTCACAATCAAATGAGGTTTTATTTTTTTTAAAAAATAATAATAAAAAATAATTCCTTTAATAGCTAAATTATTGCTCTCAGTTGCTGAAGAGGTAAAAATAATTTCTCTTAAAAAATCGGTGTTCAAAATGTTTTTAATTTTTTCTCGGCTTTCATCAATTGCTTTTAAAGCTTCTTGACCAAAAAAATGCAAACTCGAAGGATTGCCAAATTTTTTTTGAAAATAAGGCTTCATTGCTTCAAGAACTTCTTTTCTCATTGGTGTGGTAGCGGCAAAATCAAAATAAATTTTTTTCATAATATAATATTATAAATCATAATGAAAATCGTTTGGACTAAACATTCAGAAAAAAAATTAAGATCCTATCACTTAACTAAAAATCGAATTCTAAGGATAATTAAAAATCCTTATCGAGTTGAAGAGGGTATCGCTCCGCAAACAATCGCTTTAATGAAACCAGTTAATCCGAAAAAGAATAAGTGGCGTCAGGAGATTTGGGCAATGATTCAAAAATCTCAAGACAGTTTAAAAATAATTTCTGCCTGGCGTTATCCCGGTATGTCTCCTAAACAAAATCCAATTCCATCAGAAATAATTGAAGAACTTAAAAAAGAAGGTTTTATCTAACGGAAAAGACCTCGGAAAATATCAAGAAAACTACTCCAAAGACTTTTTTGTTCACCAAGTTTCTGATAATAGTAAATTGAACCCAGAGCATTTAAATAGATTCTTTCTTCTTGTTCTAAATTTTTATAAATATCAGCTTCCAATTTTGTTAAATAACCAGAGTGCTTTCTAAAGATATTATCAATTTCTGGTAAATAGGAACCGCCGCCAATTAAATAAACTCCACCAGGCAGACGATAATTTTCTTTAATTTTTTTAAAAAGCTCAGGGAAGCCATTTTTTTTCCAATAAAAATTAAATCTTTTTTCGATAAACTTAACTAAATTCGAATAGCTAATTTTTTGTTTGCCAAATTTTATAGGCAATTTTTTTTTCTTATCATCTAAATTCTTGATTTCCTCGAAAGCATTATACACCTCATCAACACTAAGACCGAAATCCAGGGCTAAATCTTCCCAAAGATCACCAGCACCAAATTTAAAATTTTGATAAAAATTCAATTTACCTTCTTGAAAAATACTTAAATTAAAAATTCGGTAACCAAAATCAATTAAAATTACTCCTTGTTCTTTTTCTTTTTTAGAAAAAAGAACCAAACTTGCTGGTAAGGGATTAGGCAAAATCAAACTAACTTTTAATTCATTTTTTTCAAAAAAATCTTTTATTTTCGCTAAAGCTGATTTTAGACCTTGAATAACAAAAAAATCAACCTCCAAAGTTCGAGCTTCCATCCCCAAAGGATCGCGAACTTTAATATTAGCACCGTCAAGAAAATAAGCAATTGATTCTTCAAATAAAACTTCGTAATTTCCTGAGGCCAAAGAAGCTTTCGCAATTAAAAGGCACTTACGGATATCCTCATCAGTCACATATCTTTCACTCACAGAAATTTTATTTTTTGTTCTTTGAAAACTAAAATAAGGAGCTGAAAAAGAAAGAATAAGATTTTTAGGCAAACTATTTAGTTGGTAAGCAATTTCTTTTAAAGGATTAATAGCTTCTTCAATAAAATTTTCTTGATCAATTATCTCGCCATCGCTAAAAGAATCAAGATTTTTGGTTATTTTAGTAAGTAAGGTTATTTTCCCACTCTCGTCTTCTTCACCAACAGTCATCTTTAAAAGTTTACTACCAAGATCAACAGCAAAAATTTTTTCTCTCATTCTTCTTTGCCTGGAAATTTAATTTCGCTAACATATCTTTTAGCAAGTTCATAAGCTTTTTGAAATGGCCAGCCTTCTTTCATTTTTTTATTAATAAAATATTGGAGTTTAAGACGATACATTTTCCTTTCCCATTTTCGGCGTTCGTTCGGTTTTTTGGTTCGATACATTTTTGATTTAACTTCCAAAACAACACCACTCCGACTGAATCTCGTCAAAAATCTTTTTAAAAATTGACCCTTTGATTCACCAGCTCTTCGTTTGACTTTAACTCTCATTTTTAATTCTTTGATAAATTACTTCTAACGACTCCTGGGGAGGATTATAAACAACTGAATGAATTGAACCACCTCGATCATTTTTAAAACGGGGCATAATATGAAAATGAAGATGAGAAACCGTCTGACCGGCTAACGGTCCTTCGTTGATTCCCAAGGTAAAATCATTAGTCATAAAAACTTTTTCTAAAAGAATCATTATTTCTTGAATCATTTTAATGAATTCTTCAGCTAATTCGAGTTTTAATTCTTTGAGATTAACGAAATGCTCCTTGGGTATCACTAAAGTATGCCCCGGAGAATGAGGATGAATATCTAAAACTGCTAAAAAATTGGGCGATTCTTTAACAATATAACTTTTTATTTCTCCCTGAGTAATTTTACAAAAAATACAGTCTTTCATTTTTTATTTAGTAATTTTTCTTAAATCTTTAATTAGGTTTTTTAATTTCAAGACCTCCTGAGTTCCATATTCCATATCTTTTAAAATAACTGCTTCGCGACTTAACTCTTGAAAACCTAAAATCAAACTATATTTTAACCCAAGTTTATTAGCATATTCAAGTTGATTAGCTAAACTAATTTTGAAAAAATTAGCTTGAGGCTTAAAACCATTTGCTTGGAGTTCTTCATAAATTTCAAAAGCTTTTGGTCTTGTTTCTTCACCGGCAAAAGCAACAAAAATTTTAGTTAACTGAGGCTTAAAAGAAATTTTAAGTTCATCAAGAACTAATTTTAGTCTTTCAATCCCCAAAGCACCGCCAACTGAAGGTAAGGCAGTATTACTAATTACCTCACCTAAATCATAGCGACCGCCACTGGCTAAAGCAAAATTTTGACCGTCAATAAAAATTTCAAAAACTGTTCTTAAATAATAATCAAAACCACGTACCAAGGTCTTATCAAGTTCATAGTTAACTTTAAAATAATCCATTAATTCTAAAACTTTCTGAAAATGAATTTTACAGAATTTACATAAGTAATCTAAAATATTTGGGGCTAATTCTTTATATTTTTGATCACTTTCCTGTTTACAATCTAAAATTCTTAAGGGGTTTAATTTTAATCTTTTTTGACAATCAGAACATAATTTTTTTTGATAAGCTCGATAATATCTAATTAAATCTTTTAAATATTTTTTTCGACATTTTGAACAACCTAAGCTATTTAACTTAACAATAAAATTTTGGATTTTAATTTTCTTTAAAAATTGACAGAAAAGATAGATAATTAAAAAATCAGCGAAAGGGTCTTCAGAATTTAAAATTTCTAAACCCCATTGAGTATGTTCGCGCAACCTACCATGTTGAGGTCTTTCCTTGCGATACATTTTACCAAAATAAAACAAAGAGATCGGCTGAGGCAAGCTTATCATTCCATTTTCAAAATAAGCTCGAACAACCGCAGCTGTACCTTCTGGTCTTAAAACATATTGCTCACCTCTTTCTTTGCCTTTTAAATAAAACATTTCTTTACTAATCACATCCGTAGTTTCCCCTAAGCTTAAAGTGAAAGTTTTTACATTTTCAATTAAGGGTGTTTCTATATATTTAAAATTATTCAAAATTGAAAAATCAGTTATTAAATCTCTAATTTTCAACAAAAATTCAGCATCATCAAAAACAATATCTTTCATTCCTCGTGGTCTTTGAGATTTTATTTTCATTTGATCAATGCTTCAGTTAATCTCAATA
Source organism: Minisyncoccota bacterium (assembly GCA_937934285.1). GTDB lineage: Bacteria > Patescibacteriota > Minisyncoccia > UBA6257 > HR35 > CALHPI01. The sequence continues at coordinate 6,020 of CALHAT010000026.1, forward strand.
AAGGAATCTTTAAAATAACTCTACCTATTATTCTTTCTCTTTTAACGGGTCCCCATTTTCGAGAATCATAACTAACTTCCCGATTATCTCCTAAAACAAAATACTCATTTTTACCTAAGGTTAAGTCGATTTTTCCTGAAGTATAGTGATTTTGAAGATAATCTTCCTCGAGAACAAAACCATTGGAATTTTCTTCATTGAAAATCATAATTTTATTTTCATTAATAACAATCCTTTCTCCAGGAAGACCTATTACTCTTTTAATATAAAAAACTTTATCATCGAAAGGAGGATGAAAAATGATTATTTCCCCTCTTTTTGGATCGCGTAAAAAAAAACTTAATTTATCAATAACTAAATAATCCCAATTATGGAAATTAGGCTCCATACTTTCACCTCTAACTAAAAATGGTTCCGTTATAAAAAATCTCACTGGAACAACTATTAAAATAAATAAAAAGGCGATTTCAATAAAATCAAAAATTAGTTGTCTTTTCATTCTAAAATTATACCACAATTTTATCATCAATTTCAATATCGTTTTTTGTTTCTAAAATAAGGCCGCAGAGATCTCCTGCTTTAACTTCATCAACAGGTATTTTATTCTTTTCTAAGCTAATAATTTTACCCTGGCCAATTTTTTCATTATTTCTTAAAATAGAGACTTTTTGATTAATTCTTAATTTCCCGGAAACAACTCTACCACCGATTGTTTTTTTTGTTTTTGTCTTCCCAAAGGTAGCCAGAACTTCTAATTCGCCCGTTGGCAAAGAAACACCGCTTCTTATTTCTTCTAAATAATTTATAAATTTTTCTTCCAACTCATAAATAACATTTCCTTCAAAAAGAATGAGGTTAAAATCTTTGATTGCGTCTAAGGTTTCTTTCTTGTTTTTAACATTAAAACTTATTAAAATAGCTCCTGCGTCTTTAGCCAAATTAATATCTTCTAAGGTCAAACCACCTAAACCTGTTTTAATTATCTTCAAATTTAATTTTTTTTCTTGAGCAATTTTTCCAAAAATATTTTCTAAAGCTTCCAAACTACCGATATGATCTGCTTTCAAAATTAAATTGACAACTGATTCTTGGAAAGTTGGTTTTTCTTCAAAAATAATTTTTCTTTTGAACAATTCTTCACTTTTTTTCAATTTTTCCTGAATTTTTTCAAGATCTTCTTCTTGACTAACTTCGAACTCTTCACCAACCAAAGGTAGGTAATTAAAATTACCTACTAAAAATGGTTTTGAGGGGTAAGCATGTTGAATTTTGTTTCCCAAATCATCTTCAAAAATTTTTATTTTACAAACAGCAGTTTTGGTAATTAAATAATTTCCATAACTTACTTGACCTTCAGTAACAATTGCTGATGCTAAAACTCCGCGGCGCTCATCTTTAAAAGCTTCCAAAATAAAACCTTTACCTGGTGCTTCAATCTCGACTTTGAAATCATGAATATCTCTTAAAAGAATTAAAGTTTCTAAAATTTCATTTAAACCTTGACCCGTGAGTGCGGAAGTTTCTACTAAAGGCACTTCACCACCCCATTTTTCGGGCATAACCCCTAATTCAATTAACTGGGAAATAACTCTTTGGGAATCAGTTCCCTTTTTATCAATTTTCGTTAAAGCAATAATAAAAGGTAAATTGGCTCCTTTAAGATATTCTAAGCTTTCTTTAGTTTGTTCTTTAACACCTTCGTCAGCTGCAATAACTAAAATACCGATATCAGCAACTTTAACGCCCCTTTCTCTTAAACGATTAAAAGCTTCATGGCCAGGAGTATCAATAAAAGTTATTTTTTCATTATCGAAAACAACTTCATAAGCACCAATTTTTTGAGTAATACCACCAGCTTCTTTTAAAGCAACATTCGTTTTTCTAAGAGCATCTAATAAAGTTGTTTTGCCATGATCGATGTGGCCTAAAACTACTACAATCGGTGGTTTTTTGATAAGCATTTTTCATTTTTCTAAAATTTTAGGCACTTTTAAATAATTATCTTCTCTTTCGGGAAAATTGTTAATTATTTCCTGAGGAAAGAATTTTTGTGGCTCGTCTCGGCGTAAATCTAAATTTTCTAAAATATTTATAAGTGGCTGGAGTTTTTCTAAGCTTAGTTCATTAATTTTTTCAACATAAGCTAAAATTTTATTTAGATCTTGAGTCAGCTTTGGAATTTCCTTTTCTTTAAGTTTAAGTCGAGCCAGCTTAGCTAAATGTTCAATCTCTTTTTGAGTAATCATAAAAAAATTATAACATAAAATTAAAATAGATTTTAGTCAAAGATTCACCAAAAAGAATTGCTCCTAAGGTTCCTAAAAAAATAAAAGGAACAAAAGGAATTGGTTTCTTTAAGTTTTTCTCTTTTAAGATAAAATAGATTCCACAAATTGAACCCAAAAAAGAACTGAGAATAATTGCTAAAAGACCATCGCCGGGTCTTAAAAAAAGCCCTAATAAAAAAGCAATCTTAACATCACCAAAACCAATTCCTTTGCCTTGAGTAATTAAAAAAATCAAAAGAAGAATTGAACTTAAAAAAAATGGAGTAATTAAAGTTTCGAATTTCCCAAAGTTAAAAAGATAATTTAAAAGATAAGAAAAGTCACGAGGAAGGATTAAAAATTTTTTTTTAGCTAAATTAAATAAAATGCCTGTTAAGACACCAAAGAAAATTAATCGATCATCAACCAAATAAGTTTTTAAATCATATAAAGCTAAAACAAAAAGAATACTAAAAAAAATTAAATAAAAAAGAAATTCTACAACAAATATCGGGTTTAGTGTTGTTTTTAGTGAAAAAGCTAAAAGGAAAACCCAAAAACCAGTAAAAATTTCTACCAATGGGTATCTGAAAGAAATTTTATTTTGACAGACACGACATTTTCCTTTTTGGAAAATGAAGCTCAAAATCGGAATTAATTCATACCATTGTAAAATTTTCCCACAAGAAGGACACTTTGACCGAGAAAATAGAAAATCTTCGTTTTTTTCTAGTCTTAAAGCTATATTATTTAACAAAGAGCCCAGAAATAAACCTAAAATAAAAAAAAACATTAAAATCCAAAACGAGCACGACAAATTTGATTTCGCCAAAATCTACAAGGGGCATCATTTTTACCTAAAACTTGAATAGTTTTTTCATAGAGAGGATGATTTCGCCAATCTCTTTGAGTTTGCACACAGAAACCCAAACGGCAATAATAATCATAAACCTTTAAAGAAAATTGCCGACAGTTATTACTGGGATTGACATCTGTTATTGGATTATTATTATTATTAACTAAACAAGCAGTAACTGAATAATTATAAGCATTTTGAAATATATATTCCTCTTTAACTTCCTTAGGATAAGAAGAATTAAATTGTGATTCAATGCTTTTTGTTTCATAAGGTGAAGCTGAAATATCTTCGGGCTTTATAAATATTCGTAGCTTAGAAGAAGGACAATTGCCAAAATTACATTCTCCTTTAGCAGAAAACTCAACAGGTCGATTTCTTTGAGTTTCTGGACATTGAAGAATTGTTTTACCTTCTATTTGATTAATATTCATATAATCAGTAGCTGCTGTAGTTGAAGGTGGATATTGATAATTTGGGTTTCTTGAAAGATAATCTGAAATATAAGAAATGTCTGGAGTATTGTTTTTGCAAATAAAAGAACGAATATCAAGTTTTGTTACGGCAACATCAAAACAATTATTTGGATCTGGTAAACAGGTATTTTCTTGGTAAGTTGAACAGTCTTGTCTTATACAAGTTCGTACTGCTGGTCTATGAGTAGGAGGACAACCACCTGTTCCACAATTACCTGTAATTGACCAATTACCACAAGATGGATTACAAGTTGGAGGTGGAGGAGGTGGTGGAGGAGGTGGTGGCGTGGAAGTTGGCGTGGAAGTTGGTGGAGAAGATCCTCCTGTTACAGTTATACTTCGGGAAGAACATTCATAGGTGAAGGATTCTCCAGCAACCCTACACACAACAGTAGCTCGATAAGGTCCATAATTTCCTGGATTTTGATAAGTATAATTACAAGAAAAATTATTAAAAGTGCAGGGTCCGTTCCAGGATACGCTACAATTTGAAGAATTTGGAGAAACATTAAAGGTAACGGTTAATGGTGCTGATCCACTTGTCGGTGAAGCTGAGAGAGAGCATGACTGTTCACAAGCAGGTAAGAAAATTCCTTTTTCAAAAGTGAGTGGTTTGCCTAACAAATCAAAAAAAGGTCTGAAAATAAAAGCTTCGGTTATTAAAGGCAGGATTAGTAATAAAGAGGTTATAATAAAAATAAAATTATTATTTTTCATTTTTATTTATTATACTATAAATTTCTGCAATTTTTAAATTAAGGGATTCTCTGTCAAGTCCTTCAGCAATTTTAAGATAGCTTAAACCACTGATAATTTCTTTAGTTTTATTATAAAATTCTAAGGCTTTTTGCCATTCACCGTTTTTTTCATAAGCCAAAGCTAAATTAAAAGCAATGCCGGCTTTAATGTTTTCTATCATTTGTAAGGCTAATTTAGGATCATTATTAGGATAAGCTTGTAAGTAATCATTAACAGTTAAGTTTTGAGATTTTACAAAAGCTTTTTCTAATTCTTGAATAGCTAAATCATATCTACCTTGATTTAAATGAATAACTCCTAAACCATTTAAGCTCCAAATACTTTCCGGTTTTTTTTGATTCACAACTCTCATTATCTCTTCAGCTTTATCAAGCTTGCCCTGAGAAAATAAAATCCAAGCAAGATTTAAATAACCTGCCCAGCTATCTGTTAAAGATATTTCTTGACGAAAATCTTTTTCAGCTTTATCCCATTGCCGAAGATAGCCATAAATAATTCCTCTTTCATGATAAGCATAGGGATGATTGGTAAGCTCTATTTCTTTAGTAAAGTAATTTAAAGCCTCATTTAAGGAAACAAAGCTTTGATTGAAAAAGAAAAATTTTCCTAATTCTAAATTAATGCCCGGATAGCGAGGATTTAATTTATAAATTTTTTTAAAATATTTAAAAGCCTCTTCATAATCACCTTCAGCTTTTAATCTCAGAGCGATTTCAAATAGATTTTTAATGGATATTTGGTTTGATTTTAGTTTAATTAATTTATCTGTTAAAAAAAATATACTCAGACTTAAAAAAATTACCACCAGTAAATAATACTTTTTATTATCCTGATGATTCATCTATTTTGATAATTCGTTTAAGACTTTTTCTAAATATCTTCGGTGGCTGGGTATAAGTAAATTTTTAGAGGCAAGTGCTTTATTGTAATAATTTAGAGCTTCTTTTTTATCACCTTTAATTCTATAAATATCACCAATAACAATCCAGGCCGGAACTAACTCATTACTGCCGGGCCATTGATATTGCCAACCAGAAAAATTTTCTTTTAAATTACTATTATTTTCTATAATTTTGGGTATTAGGCTTTCAGCTTTAGCAAGTTGTCCTGCTTGAAGATATCGTTCGGCTGCTTCGCCATAAACTAAAACACGAAACCATCGAGGAAAATATTGGAAATTGTTCTCTTCAGATAATAAATTATCAAAAATTTCAACAATTTCATTTAAATTATTGGGGACAGTGAATAAAGAAACATCTAATTTTTTTTCTTGAAGTAATAAATAATAAATATTTATTTTCTTCTGGTCCATAGCTGGAATTCGCTGAGGATAACTATAATTCTGACTAAAAAGTTTTAATCTTTCTTTATAATCCCGGGGTCTTATAATTAAAAAGTACCGTTGTGTCGCTTGCCATAATTGGTCAAATTCCCCATAATCTAATTCATAATTATTACCCAAAATAAAATCGTGGGCAATAACTTTTTTTCTTTTGTCATCTAAGCCAATAATCAATCGGTATTCTAACCAATTTCCAGGATAATCTAAGCTTGTTTTTTGCAAAACAATAACCGGCGTTCTTTCTTGAGGATTAATAAACTTATATAAATCTTGGATACTATTTGCTTGTAAAACTTGAGCATCAAATCCTGTTTGAAAAAGAGCAAAATGAGCCAGACTGTACATTGAAATTGCTCTAAGACCAATATTTTGAGGATAAGTTTTTAAAGAATTCTTTTCCTGATTCCAATAATCATAAACCATATCTAAAACAGCTTTAGCTGAGGTTCTAATTGGTCTACCATTATACAGATCAGCAGCATTAAAACCAACATTATAAAAAGTATAATCCGGAACATTAGGAATAATATAAGAAGTTGTTCCTTTAAAATAAAACTTATAGGAAAGAAAACCAACTAATAGGATCCCAGCTAAGGTTGTTACAATTATTATAATTAACCTATTCATATTAATTGTTGTATTTATTAATTAAAGATTGGTACAACATGGGTAGGGGGGGTCCTCTGGACCACCTGAATCATCACACCCTCCGCAACATGATGGACTACTTCCTCCGCATGAATCAAAACAACCTTCACAACCTTCGGAACCTTCGGAACCTTCACAACCTTCGGAACCTTCGGAACCTTCGGAACCGCTCCCACCTTCGGAAGATGGGCCACTACATTCAACAAGAGCAGCATAAAGATCACCTTGATTACCTCCTAAAGCTAACAAATTTTTATTTATTTTTTTAAAACCACATCCACCTCCACTACTTCCGCCTTCGACATGATCTGCCGAGGCTATATTCCAAGATTGATATCTTTCTATAGAATAGTGGTTTTTTTTCTTTAGATAATTTAAAAAATTGTTAAATGGAGCTAACAGAAAAAACAAAATTAGAACAAATAGAATTTTTAAAAAATTTCCTATTTTTAAAGATGTATTAATAGCTTTTTTCACCATCTTAATAAACTAATTTTAACAAATTTTTTTATTTTGTCAACAAAAGTTTTCCACAGGCTTTATTTACCTATTAATAAAGTATAAACTAAGGATTCTTCAAAACCGTCAATATCTAATAGTTTTTTTTCTATCTCGTCATCATTGGTGCCAGCTAAAGCGCAGCATTTCAGTCCCAAAGCTGTAGTTAATAAATAAATATTTTGTCCGATATGGCCCGCTTCTTGCAAAATAAATCTATAACCCCTTTGACCATATTTGTTTAAAGTTCGCCAAAAAACACCAGTTAAAAAAATAATCAGTGATGAATCCTGGGCAAATTCATAAAAAAAATATTTTTTAAATTCTTCCTTATCAATTCCGGGATTAAATAAAAATTCAAGCTGATGATTTTTAACATCATAATGAAAGATACCCTTTTCTAACCCAGAACCTGGTTGGAGAATTAAACAATAAGTTTCAATGGGATATCTACCGCCACCTGAGGGTATAGCTCTTTTACCATTTTCTTGCAAACCACAAGAATACTTTAAAAGTAAAGACAATTCTTCTAAGCTGATTGGTTTTTGCGTAAATTCTCTTTGAGTCTCTCTTTTTTTTATAGCTTCAAACAAATTAAATTCTTTAAAATTGTCAATCAATTTGATTTTCTTAGCTCGTGGATATGATTTATAATAAATAGTTTTCCATTCCTCGGGCCATAAAGTTGAATCCTTGGGAATCTTTTTATAAAATTTTTTTGTATATTGATGAAATATATGAGCTAAAGGTATTTCTTTCATGGAAAAAGATGAGGCAAGGAATTAATTTCTTGACGAATTAATCTTGGGCTTTTTTTTATTATGTCGCTCTCCCAGAGATAAAGAGGTAACAAGTTGGGAATTATTGCTTTAGCTGAATAATAACCTATTTTTTTTAAAACAGGATTATTTGACAAAAAGTAATAAACTTCATAACCAGGTCCCAGACTTTCTATTTTTTTAACGACAAAGTTTAGCTCCTCTTTTAAAGAATTAAAAATTTTAAAACCGTCTTTATAAAGCTCATAAAAGCTTAATTGGGGAGAATTGATAAAAAAATCCAGTTTACCTTTCATTTCTGAATTAGCCCATAAACGTAAACGATAATCTTGATTAACCCGAGAATCATAATAAGGAATAAGATTTGCTTCTTTAAAGGATGGAAAAGGTTGACGATAACTTATCCAATAAACCACGCTCCAAGCTTCAACAAAAGCCCTTTTTATAGCTTTTAAGGGATGGAGATTGCAACCTGCTCCCAAGCTATAACAGACTCCATTTTCTGAGGGATCATGAATTATTACTGAAAAAGAAGGTATTGCTAAATCAGTCGTACAATCTAAAACATAAACTTCCAATCCATATTTAGTAGTTGTTTCGTAAAGAAATTGGAATTCTTGGTCAGGAACGGTTTGGGGGTCTATTCTTTTCGGAGTTATTTTATTAAGCCAGTGATAAAGAAAAGAATCTCTTTGAACTAATTCATAAACAGCGTATAAAATAGCTCCCTCCTGACTCCAATAACCGGCACAACCATTAGTATTAGATTCAATAAGATGCGGCTCATCTTCAGCGCGTTTGTAATTCCAATAAACATATTGAGCAGGAATATAAAAGGTTTCATTAGTGCTCCATCTTTTCACTCTCTCCCAGTAAAATTTACTGTTTTTATCAAAATAGCGATCAGGAAAAATTCTTTTTTGCTCATCATCAAAACCGCTAATATTTTCTGGATTTATAACCTTAAATTTTCTTTGTAAATTTTTTAAAGAATCATAAATTAAATCTTTTCGAAAATAAATAGTTAGTGGAAATCTTTCTAAAAACTCATAAATCGCTTGATTAATGGTTTGTTCTAAATTTAACCCAAAGCCAGAAGCATAACCTCTTCGAGGTATATTACCGTCAGTTAGAACATAATCATAACTGGCTTTAAGTGAAAATCGATAAAAAAATGGCAAACCGTTTATTTTCTCATTGTGAGCAAAAAAGTTTTTTATAATTTTTTCTTTTAAAAGAGCTAAGAAAATTTTATTATTATTTAACACTTCTAAATAATCATTGTCTCTTTCGTAAATTACAAGACCATCAATTCCGGTATTACCTTCTATTATCGTATAAACATTAGAAAATAATTTATTTTGATATTTTAAAACTTCTTTAAAATTAACCAACTCAGCAACTGGTTTTGTCCGATAGCGACTTGTCCACAGAATTTTTTCCATTTTTTAATTTACAATTTTAAAATCGCTTTAGCATTATTATAATAAATTTTTTTTAAAACATCCACTGGCAAAGCTAAACCTTCATAATATTCTTTAGAAGCAAAAAGGATATCTTGATAATATTCTTTTTGCAAAATGGACAAGTCTAAAATAATTCTTTTAACAAACCATAAAAAATTTTTTTGCGGATCATCATCAATAACAATATCTGCAGCCCATAAAATTTTATCCTGAAACTTTATTAAAAAATTTCTGAACATATCTTTATTAAATTCAACAATGGTCATATATTTCTTAATTCCATAACCCGAAGAAATATCTATAAAAACATTAGAATATTTACTTAAAAGATATTCGCAAAGACTCAAACTTACTTTTTCGTCTAAGATACAAGAAGCATAATGAGCTAAAATAAAATTTACTGTTGAGAATTTTTTAGCGATTTCCTCAAATTGATTTAAAAATTTATTATTTTTATGAAAATCAATATGCAAAAGAACGGGTACTTGATATTTATTAGCGACTTCATAAACTTTATACATATTTTCACTATTAATATCAGCAATAAAATTTTTAGTTTTTTCCGAATAAAACCAATCAATAAACTTAATTCCTTGAGCACCATTTTTTATAGTTTCTTCTATGAATTCAGCTGCTGTCGTATCACCAGAATAACAGGTAGTAAAAATTATTATTCTTTCCCCAAATTTCTTCTTAAAATCAAAAAGACGGTAAAGGTGGTTTTTAAAAATAGGGTTATAAGGAGGCCAGTCAGTTGGTAAAAAAACAGCTTTTTCAATATTAAGAATCCTCATTGCCCAAATAAAAGATTCAATATTTCCTCCTGATCGATAATGCTCGTGAATAGAGATTTTTTTAAAATTTAAAAAATCAGTATCTAAAAATACTTTTCCCAAAACATTTAAAAAATCTTTCATTTTTAGAAACTCTGAACATATTTAGTCAAAGTTAGTAAAGGAATAAGCAAAGAAGCTTCTAAAAGACCCAAAGCGGCTCCTAATAAAAGTATTAAAATTGGCTGTAAGGCTTCACTTAGATTAGTAACTTGATTTTCAACTATTTCATTGTAAAAATTATAAAGAGTTAAGGTAACCTCAGCAAGCTCGCCTGTCTTTTCAGCGGTTTTAATACCTTCAATCATAAAACTTTGAAAAAGGTCAGGGAAATTTGATAAAGATTCACTGAGAGGTGAACCTTTTTTGACATCTTCAACGATATATTCAAGAGCGGAAACATATAAGGGATTATCAAAGCTATCTTTGATAATTTCCAAAGCTTCAACGATTGGAACCCCACCCTTGCTTAAGTGATATAGTGATTCTAAAAATTGAGCCGAATAATTGTTTTTAATTAAAGATCCCAAAATGGGTACATCGGAGACTAATTTAAATAAGGTTGCCTTGCCCTCTGAAGTTTTAAATAGATAATCATAAAAATAAAATCCCAAAAGAATTAATGCGCCCAATATAAATAGTCCGAATTGTAATAGCAAATCAGCTATTGATTTAAAAATTTTAGTAATTAAAGGCATAGGTACATTATTTTCGGCAAAAATCGCTACTATTTGAGGAACAACATAATAAAATAGAGCGAAAAGAACGCCAAGAAAAATAAAAACAACAATAATAGGATAGATTGAAGCTTGAATAAGTCTATTCTTAAATTTAAATTGAGCATATAGATGTTGCGCGAGATATTCTAAAGTTTCATCTAAAACACCAACTGATTCTCCAATTTTAATCATTCCTACATAATAAGAATCAAAAATATCAGGAAATCTTGCTAATGATTGAGAAAAGGTGATTCCGGAAATCAAATCATTATAAATCTCAACTAAAATCGAACGAAGAGCAGAATTTGGCATAGCTTCAGAAAGAGCTCTGATTGATTCATCTAAAGGTGTTCTTGATTTGATAAGATAAGAAAGTTGTTTGGTAAAGAAATAAATATCTCTTATGTTGGGTTTAAAAAGATAAGAAACTAAACTTAATCGTTTTTCTGATAAATAAGTAACTAAAAGTTCCTGATTTTGTAAAATCTGTAAAGCTGCCTCTTTGTTATCAGCTGAAATAATTCCTTCTTTAAGTTTTCCTTCCCGAGTATAAGCTTTAAATTCAAACTGCATTTTTATTCTTCAAGTAAATATTTAAGTTTCGTTGGATTTAAACTAAATTCAATAGCTTTTTCTAAAGAAATCTCATCTAAACGAACTAAGTTAACCAAGGATCTTTCTAAAGATATCATCCCTTCGCTTAAACTGGTATCAATCACGCTATCAATCTGATAAATTTTGTTTTCCCTTATTAAATTCCTAATAGCATTATTAGCTATTAAAATTTCACAAGCCGGAATTCGACCTCCTCTTATTCTCGGTACTAATCTTTGGGAAATAATTCCAATTAAGGTGGAGGCTAATTGTAGTCTTCCTTGAGTTTTTTGATTTTCAGGCAAGACATCAACAATTCGATCAATTGTTTGGGAAGCAGAATTCGTATGTAATGTTCCCAAAACCAAATGTCCAGTTTCCGCCGCAGTTAAAGCAATTGAGATTGATTCCGGATCTCTTAATTCACCAATCATAATCACATCCGGATCTTGTCTTAAGGCTGCTCTTAAAGCGCGGTGCCAATTAGGAGAGTGAATAGGAATTTCTCTTTGAGAAATAACTGCTTTATCAGGATTAAATACATATTCAATTGGTTCTTCAATGGTTATAATATGAGATTGTCTTTGATGATTGATTGTATCTATTAGAGCTGCTAATGTTGTTGATTTACCCATACCAGCTGGACCGGTTACTAAAATAAATCCTTGTCTTTTTTCAACAAATTCATTTAAAATGGGGGGTAAGTTTAATTCCTCAATACTTTTAATTTCATTAGAAATATAACGAAAAGCTCCTGCCCATCCTTGAAATTGAAGATAAATATTCGCTCGAAAACGGATATTTTCTTCTAAGGAAAAAGAAAAATCTATATCTTTAAATTTATTTAGCTGAGAAAACAAAACTTCATCCAATAAACTGAAAAGCATTGTTTCTGTATCTTCGGGAACTAAAACATCAAATTGAGTCAATGGGAAAATCTCTCCATCTTTTCTCATTAAAGGAAAGCTGCCTGGTAAAATATGCAGGTCTGAAGCTCCTTGCTTTGATATAAAATAGAGATATTCTTTTAGTTTTTGATGCATTAAGCGGATTTGAAAACTTCTTCTAAAGAAACAAGACCTTTGCTTGCTTTTATTATACCATCAAGTCTTAAGGTGATAAAATTTTGTTTTTTTAGAACTTCTAAAATTTCAGGTTCGCCTTTGTGTTCTAAAATAACTTTAGCAATTTCCTTAGTTATCTCGAACATCTCAAAAATAGCTGTTCTACCTATGAAACCTCGGTGATGACATTTTTCGCAACCCTTGCTATTAAAACATTTTATGGTTAAATTTTTATAATTTTCCGGCGCTTCCTGTAAAACTTTCTCAGCTTCTAATCTCAATTCTTCGGAACAATCCTTTTCTTCTAAACAGTTTGGACAAAGAAGTCTAACTAATCTTTGAGCAATAACCAAATTAACGGTTGACGGAATAAAATAAGCTTTAACGCCCATATCCAAAAGTCTGGGAATAGCTCCAGCGGCAGTATTAGTATGTAAAGTTGAAAAAACTAAATGTCCTGTTAAAGCAGCATGAATAGCTAATTCAGCTGTCTCTTCATCGCGGATCTCTCCAACCAATATAACATCAGGATCCTGCCTTAAAATTTCTCTCAATCCTCGAGCAAAAGTATAACTAATCTCTGGTCTTACTTGCGATTGATTGATGCCTTGAATTTTATATTCAACCGGGTCTTCCAAACTAATAATATTAATATTTTCCTTATTAATTTCTTGAATCAAAGCGTAAAGAGTGGTCGTTTTTCCTGAACCAGTTGGTCCAGTTACTAAAATCATTCCATAGGGCTTTTTCAAATTAGCACGCATTATTTCGTAATGAAAATCAGATAATCCTAATTCAGTAATTTTTTTAAGCCCAATTAAAGGATCTAAAATTCTGATAGCTACTTTCTCACCATTAATTGTCGGTAAAATACCTACTCGGAAATCTATTTCCCGTCCTTGAACTATAGCTCGGAACCGACCATCTTGAGTAATTCTAGTTTCATCCAGTCTCAAATTAGTTAAAATCTTTACTCGGTTAACCAAAGGTAAATGAATATCCCTTGGCAGATAAAGCATAGTTTTCAAATCACCATATAACCTAAATCGAACACGGGCTTTATCACTTAAAGGTTCTAAATGAATATCTGAAGCATTCAAAGCTACGGCCTTTCTTAATAGGAGTTCGAAAAGTTGAATAATCGGCGCTTCTTGCACACCAACAACTTCTTGAAAAACAAATGGCTTTTCGACTTCTATTTTTTTACCAGAAGAACTGCGGAAATTTAGAATATGTTTTTTAACTTCCATCTCGAAATCATAATAATCTTCTAAATGAAGATAAAAATCTTTAACGGAAATTAAAAAAAGTTGGATATCTGCTTTTAAATTATGTTTAAGAGGAGCAATTACTCTTGATTGAAAATCAGAAATATCAGGATCAACTACTCCTAAATAAAGAATTTTATTTTTAAATTCTAAAGGGAGAATTCTAAAATTGCGCGCCGTAGCTTCAGGAATCAATTTCAAAACCTCTGGGGGTATTTTCTCGTCAAGAGTAAATTTTTTTATTGGTAGATTATAAATTTTAGCTTTGAAATCCAGAAATTCTTCAGCAGGAATTAAATTTTTATTAAATAAATAATCTTCCAAAGGGTAGTTAGAAATTTTTGCTTCTAAAATCCAATCTTGAATTGAGGGGTATTTTTCTTTAAAAAAGGAAATTACCTCTTCATCTTTCATTTTTCCCTTATAAAAAATTAGAACAAGCTGTCCCGGCCAATTTCTTCATTTTTTATTAGAGGTAAAATCAAAGTTTCGACGGGTAAATTTTTTAAATAATAATTAGCATCTTTAAAAGAGTAATTATTTACAAATTCTATTCTTCTCCTTAAATCCAACATCAATGGTGTTGGTTCTGACGGTTGCTTTAAAATTCTAAAATACCAAAAGGCATAAATAATAAGTCCGATTATAATTATGAACCAAAAAGTAAAAATTAAAAAATTTATTAAAAAAGACCTATTTTTCATTTCGATTTTCGAGGCAGAAAGTAAGTTTCGACTTCGAATTTGGAAGGTTCCAGGGGTGATAAAATAGCCTTTTTAATTATCATCAAACGAGCACTCTGCTCAAGATAATTTATAAATTCATTTAATTTATCGGAATTTAACTGAGCAGTTAAGGTGAAATTTATAGCCGATCGTGGTAAAATAAATTCTTCAAATTGTTGGGTATTTTCAGTGATTTTAAAATCAGCTCCAGGAAAACTAAGAGCGAAATTTTGATAGCCACTTGCTAAATAATAAATAATTTCCTCTATTTTGGGCTCTGTTGGTAGCCAAACATCCAAAGTTGAAGTCTGGCCCATAAGCTGTCTTAATGTAACATTTTGATTCAAGCTGTTAATTAATCTTTGTAAATTGTCTAATTCTATTTCTTTGTTTTTCAATTCATTGAATCTTTTTGCTAATTGAATAGTCTCTTGATATTTAGGATAAAGATAATTATTCATAACATAAAAAATAATGCCAACCAAAATTAAAGGTAACATTTTTAACAGGAGATTCATTGTTGATAAAAAGAAGGGGTTAAACCAAGGACCATTGTAAAATTAATTTCATTCTGTTCAAATTTAGGAAATTGGATTTCTTTTATTTGAAAATGCTGTATTTTAGAAAGATAGTTGTGAAATCTAACATAATCAATCCAATCTTTAACTGAAGCTTTAATAGTGATTTTGTTCTCATCGTTATCAAACTCAAAGTTTTTTATAATTAAGAATTTGGGCATCAACTGATTAAACCGAGCTATAACAAAATTTAAAGAATGTCTCTGGCGAGCAATTTCTAAAATATTAACAACCTTAGAAAAAACATAAAAAAAGTCATTAGCTTCTAAATTAGTAATTAATTCTTTTTCCCGACGAACTAATTTAGACTCAAGATCGTTAATTTGCTGACTAAGTTTTTGATTATAAAAATTCAAACCATAACTAAGCAAGTATTCCGTTAATAAGATAAGAGCAAAAGGTAGAATTATGCCTAAAGGTAAAACATTATTTAATTTTAATTTTTCCATTATACTTATATTTTAACTTAATAATTTTTTCATTAAAATACCTATTGCTTGACTAAAAAGACAAGATTTTTCTTCTAACCTTTTAAACTTATTGCCTTCAACAAAATTAGCTGGGGATAAAATCTCGAAACTAATTTCTTGAAAACGCTGCAACATTGCTTCTTTGAAACCAGGAAGAAGACAAACTCCACCAGTTAAATAGATTTTATTTATTTTCATTAAAAATTTGTCTTCTAAATTTTTAATTTCGTTTATAATTACTGAGTATAAATTATCGAGAAAGGTTTGGGCCATACTTTTAATTTCAACTTCTTCGGGATTAAAGATAAAACCTTTCGCCTGAACAAACTCAAGAACTTTATCTTCAGGATATTTGGTTAAGTCGTGAATCATACTCAAATAATCAAAACCTCTTAACTTTAAACGGTTACTAAATATTAATCTACCATCCTTAACCAAGCTAATTATTGAATAAGAGTGGCCTAAATCTATTATACCGTAATTTCCTACCGCTTGCCAAAAATAAGGTTCTAAATTTAAATATTCACTACTATAGCCATCGAGTCTTAATTTAGATAATTTGGCGATGTTTTCGATTCGTTGAATATAATTTTTAGGGATAGCGGTTAAAAAAACTAAATATTCTTTGTGTTTATTTTCTTTTTCAATCTCAAGGTAATTATACTCAATTTCAATTTCCTCTAAGGCAAGCGGTATTTGTTTTTGAGCCTCAAATTTGATAACTTGAGGAATATTTTTAGATGGAATATTGGGTATTAAAAAATTTACGGGGAAAACATAGGGAGCAGGAACACTAACAAATATTTGGTTGGTTTGTATTTTGGCTTCTTTAATGAAATTTCTTAAAATAGAGGCGATCGTTTCTTCGACAATATGAGAAGTGGTTAAAATTTCTTTAAAATTAATAATGGGGATAACCCCAAAATTAGTAATTTCTATTTTGCTTTCTTTTCTACGACATTCAACGATTTTAATATTAATTGAACCAAAATCAATGCTTAAAAACCTTTTTTCCCCAAAAAATAAAATCATAAATAAATTATATCATTATTTCCGAGAAATTTTATCCCCGAAATATTGTTTGAATTGTTTTCAATTTGATAAAAACTACATTTGTTCTAATTGTCTTAAAAATTTAAATTTTAGAATAAATTTTAATTGTTTGGAATGCGGTCGAAAAATAATTTCTCATTGTCAAATAAAAAATCACTCAAAATTAATAAAATTTTTAATAAGTTTTAACAGTTCGGAAAATAAGACCCTCTATGAAGCAATACTTTTAGGTAAAAAGGGCGCCTATGAAATTTTTAATGATTTTGGTTATTATCTTGGTCAGGAGCTCAAAAAATATAATTTTAGAGATTATTATTTAACTTTCATTCCTTTAACCAGAAAAAAACTTTTAGAGAGAGGCTTCAATCAAACTGAAATTTTAGCTCAAGCTATTAGTCAAACAACTGGTTTGAAAATATTTTCTGAGATTTTAAAAATTAAAGAAACCAGCGATCAAGCAGTCTTAAATTATGAGCAGAGATTAAAAAATTTACAAGGATCTTTTAGTTTAAAAAATAAACCTCCAGCAAAATTAATTTTGATTGACGACCTTAAAACAACTGGCGCTACTCTAAAAGAGTGTTCTCGGGTTTTAAAAACTGGCGGCGCTAAAGAAATAATCGCCTTAACTATCTTAAGTTAATCTTAAGAAAAGATAAAGAACCGTCCCCAAAAGACAACCTAAAAGATTTATCATCCAAAATCGGAAAGTAATATTAGCTTCATGCCAACCTATGGCTCGGAAGTGATGATGAATAGGAGTTGAAAGAAAGATTTTTCTTTTAAAAAATTTTTTGGAAAAGACCTGGGAAATTACCGACAGAGCTTCAATAACAAAAATCGGAAGCAAAAATGGTAAGAGCAGACTGCTTTGAGTAAAGAAAGCCATTAAAACTATCGAGATACTTACAGAAAAAGACCCCGTATTACCATCAAAAAACTTAGCCGGATAAAAATTAAACCAAAGATAAGAAAGTAAAGAACCTAATAAAGCTGAACCAAAACTGGCTAAATTGTAATCTTGATTAAGAAAAGCGAAAATTGTTAATACTAAAATGCTCATAAAAGAAAGTCCCCCAAAAAGGCCATCAACACCATCAGTAATGTCTCCGGAAAGCACAGTGGCTAAAAAAACAAAAAGAAAATAAATAAAGAAAAAAATAGTGCCGACAAAAATTCTTTGATCAGCCAAATCAATAAAATTAATGCTTAATTTAGAAACAAACCACCAGGCGAAAATAAGACCGATACTTAAATAAACCAGAAATGTATCGCGGCGACGAAGACCATAAGAATTAAATTGTCTTAATAAATCGTCAATTAATCCAAAAAAACCACCCAAGAAAAGACCGGCTAAGGGAAGATAAGTTTCGCGGCGACTTACGAAATTTAAAAAATCAAAGAAAGAACTAAAATTTTTAAAAATTTCTAAAAGGAGAGCTAAAAAAAGAGGAGGTAGCCAAATAATTACTCCAGCCATTGTTGGCGTTCCAGCTTTTTCTTTTAAAGTCTCGGTAGCAATTGGTGCTTCGACTCGGTGAGGTTTGTCTGTGAACCCAAATTTTAAAGCTAATTTTAAATAAATCGGTACTAATAATAAAGATGTAAAAAAACTTAAAATTCCCAAACTTAAAACCTTAATTAAATTTAAAAAAAAATTAACCTCCATAATAAACTTTTAAAGCTTTAATTATCTTTTCGGCATCGCTAAATCGATCTTTAGAATTTAAAAGAATAACATTTATAAAGGGTGATTTTTCAAATTTTAAAATCATTAGAAAACATTCGCCGGCTTCGTAGGTAAAACCCGTTTTAGCACCAACAAAAATGTTTTTATATTTTGGCAAAAGAAGGTTAGTTGTCCAAAGAATTTTTCCATTAATAGTGATTTTTTCTAGAGTGGTTAAATTAAAAATTTCTGGTGCTAACGAATAAATTTTTTCAGTTAAAAGATAAAGATCATAAGCAGAGGCTTTATTATCTTTGCTAACACCGGTGGGATCGACAAAATAAGTATTGTTCATTTTAAATTCTTTAGCTTTTTGATTCATTAAAGAAACAAAATTTTTAAGATAATTTTTTTTAGCTAACAAATAGATAGCATCATTACTGGAAGCAACTAAAGAAGCTTGTAAGGCTTGATCCCGGCTTATTGGTTCACCAATATAAAAATTTCCCACCTGGCCTTCCTGGTTTATAGATTCTTCATCAAAAATAAAAATATCGTCGGGTTTATAAATTAAATAAGCTATATAAGCACTCATCAATTTAGTTAACGAAGCAATAGGCTTAGAAATAAAAGTATTTTTGGCGAATAAGGTTTTACCGTTTAACTCTTTAATTAAAATTACCTCAGCGGAGATATTATTTTGTTCAATTAATAAAAAACTTTCCCTATTTTTAACAAAATCCTCTTCCTGAAAAACGACAGCTTTATTTTGATTCAAATTTAAAATAATAGGTTGATCACTTATTTTAGACAAATTTAAAAACAAAATTAAAAAAAACATTATTTTTTATCCTGAATCTCTTTATGAAGATCTTGGTAATCGGGTAAATCTTTTTCAGTATGGGCACCCAAAGCTTTTAAAAATTCATAACTGAGACGATAATAATTCTTTTCTTTTTTGACAAATCCATTATTCAAGAGCTCTTTCAAAACTAAAGCAGATTTTTTCCCCCGCAACTTGTTGATTTCACGAAGACTTATCGGACCTCCATAAGCAATAATAGCGAGAACCTCTAAAATTTCTTGAATAATTTCGTTTTCTTCAAAATCAAAAAAGTTTATTAAATACTTATAAAGTTCAGGTCGAGTAACTAATTCAAATGTTTCTCCGTCTTCATAGATAAAAAAACCGGTGTCTTGAAATTTTTTATTAGCTAAAGCTATTAATTCTTCCAAATCGAAACCGTAAAAGAATTGAATTAATATTGTTTTTTTAATCTTTCTCCGGCTAGCTAAAAAAATTGCTTCTAAAATTTTTACTGCTAGGTCTTTATCCATTTATTTAGGGGTATTAACTTTCAGAGCAATAGCGGCTCCAACCGCGCCTCCGATACTTTTCGCAATTCTCCTAATAGCATTAATGGTTGAACCTTTTTTACCAATAATTAAACTTAGAACATCTTTGGGACCGGTTATTTCAACTAAAACACCTCTTTCATCAACATTAGCTTTAATCTCTAATTGTTCGACCTTTTGAGGATCTACCCATAAAGAGAACAAAGTACGGAGACGTTTTTCAATCTCTCTTAATTTTTCTGGCATTTCTTGGAATTTTTTCTTAACTTTCGACACATAATGAGCCAGGGACGGGATTTGAACCCGTGACCTCCGCATTACCAGAGCGGTGCTCTTACCAACTGAGCTACCCTGGCTTATCTATAATATTATATAAAAAAATTTCAATTCGACAACTATGTTAAAATATTTTTAATGACAAAAGAAAAAATAAAACTAATTTATGGGATTGGTAATGAGGATAAAAATTTTGTAAACTCTGTTCATAATTTAGGTAAAGAAATTATTAAATTTTATTTTCAAAAGCCAATAGATTTGAGACATTCTCTTTATGAAAAAAATGATTCTTTGATTTTAGCAACTAATTTAGGTTATGTCAATTTAGCTGGTCAGGGTTTAAAAGAACTCTTAGAAAAATTTAAATTAAAGCCAGAAAACATTCTAGTTATTCATGACGATGCTGATTTAGTTTTTCCGATTTTTAAAACCAGCTTTGGGGTTGGTTCAGCTGGTCATAAAGGCATAGAGTCAATTATCAAAAATTTAAAAACAAAAAATTTTTGGCGTTTTCGCATCGGCATCCAAAAAAAGAAAAGAAGAAAAGCCGAAGAAATTGTTTTAAGAAAATGGTCTTCAAATGAAAAAAAGGTTGTTGATAAAATTAAAAAGAAATTTAAAATTATTTTCGAAAAATTAACTGAAGGAAAATTGCCGAATGAATTAAATTTAGAAAAAGAATATTTTTTAAGATAACAATGGGCTTAAGAGAGAAAATTAAAAACATTAATCAAGAAATTTTTCAAAGAATTTTTGAGGTTAGAGAAATCAATTTAGATTTAGAAAATTTTGAAAGTTTTCCTGAATTTCAAAAACAAGAGCTTCTTTTCATCAAAGATAAAATCTTGGGCCTTGAAGCTATTTTTAATTTTTCAAGAAAAAAAAGACCTCAACCAAGAACCGAAACAAAAATTGAAAATGAACCTGATCCTTTTTGTAATGCTCATAATTTAACCCCCATTGATGAGCTTGGTCGTTTAGAAAATGAATCAGCTCTTACCGCGGCTAATCTTTCCAAAATGGCTGATTATCATAGCTTAATCATTTTTAAAAAACATAGATTTACTGAGTTAACCGAAAAAGATTTTATTGAAGCTTTAAATTTAGCTCAGGAATGGTTTGAAAAAATAAAAGAGCTTGATCCAAGAATCTTCACTCAAATTTTGATTTGGAACTATCATTATCGTGCTGCTGCTTCTATTTTACACCCCCATTTTCAAGTTTTAGCTTTCAAAGAAATACCTCAACGTCTTGAAGATTGGCAAAAAAGGATTGAAGATTATCAAGAAAAATTTAGGAGTGATTATTTTGCCGATTATTTTCAAGTTGCTCAAGAATTAGGAATTACTAAAAGTTTTCCTAATTTAAAAGCCTGGTTAAGTTTAACGCCCTTTAAAGAAAAGACAGTTTTTTTTGAAGGTAATTTGAAAAATGATTTTTGGCAAATTTTAGAAAAATTAATTCAAAATGGAACTCAGAGTTTTAATCTTTTTTATCTTTATCGAACAACTTATTTGAAAAATTTTGGCTTTTTCGTTGATCGTGGTGAAATAAATAAAATAAACTCTGATTTTGGTGCTTTGGAAATTTTTGGTTTACCAGTTGTTTCTTATGATCCGATCGAGTTAGCCGGTTTAATATTTAGTTGAAGTTGAAAATTCTTCAGGAACCAAAAGGGGTATTGTTTCTTTGGGGCTAAATTGTGAAGGTTTTTCTCTTCTAACTTCAATAGGAAGGAAAATAAAATAAGCTAAGAGACTAAGACCGACGAGCCAAAGAATAATTTTTGTTGCTCTTACCATTTTTAAACCTTAACAACCACAGGTAAAACAAGCGGCCTTCTTTTGGTCTTTTTGAAAAGAAATTCGGCGATTTCCTCTTTTAAATTATACCTGATTTGCTCTTCTTGAATAATTGGTGATTCATCGCCTAAAAATCTAACATTTCTTTCAACAATTTTCCTTATTAAGTTTCTTACCTCTTGTAAAAGTTCTTTTGATTCCCGTAAATAAACAAAGCCTCGAGAAACAATATCCGGACTTGTTTTTAAAGTTCCGGTAGCTGAATCGATAGTAGTAACCACAACGAACATTCCATCTTTAGCTAAATTCTGCCGATCACGCAGTACAACTTCCTGAACATCACCAACACCCAAGCCATCAACATAAACAGGATTAGCTGGAACATATCTATTAGTTAAATAGACTTTATCAGCGGTTACTTCAATAATTCTTCCGTTTTGGCTAATAATAACTTTTTCTTTGGGAATTCCCAAATTGACAGCAATTTCTTCAGCTGCTTTTAGCATATAATAATAACCTTGCGAAGGAATAACATATTCAGGTTTAGTAATGTTTATCAAGAGTTTTAAGTCACCGGAAAAGCCATGACCTGAAGCATGAATATCCATCATTTGATAATGATAGATATAAGCTCCTTGTTTAGATAAATCGTCTTTTAATTCTTGAATAATTCTTTCGTTCCCTGGAATAACCGAAGATGAAAAGATAACCGTATCACCGGGAATAATTTTAAAGTAACGGTGCTGACCATTAGCAATTCTCATCAAAGCTGAGCTTTCTTCAGCTTGAGAACCAGTACAAATGATTGTTACCTGATGAGGGGGTAAACGAAAACTATCTTCGGGTCTAATCAAAATCCCCTTAGGAACTTGGAGATATTTTAAACGTCGGGCGATTTCAACAGCCATTTTCATTGACCTACCATCAAGAACAACTTTTCGACCATAAAGAGACGAAAGCCAAATAAGCTGTTGAACTCTTTCTAAAAGAGCCGAGAAGGTAGCAGCAATAATTCGACCTTTGGCTTTTCTAAAAATATCCTCTAAGTTTTCCATAATAACTTTTTCTGATTCAACAAAACCTGGCTGGGGTGCATTAGTCGCATCCATCATTAAAACTCTGACTCCCCTCATCGCTAATTTGGCAATTCTGAAAAGATCAGCTGGCTGATCGAAAACGGGAGAAAAATCAATTTTAAATTCACCAGCATATAAAATATTACCAACTGGGGTTTGAATAAAAAAACCAATCGTATCTGGAATATTATGATTTAGATGAAAATAATCAATAATAAAAGAGCCGAGTTTAATTGTTTTATAATTATCTTTTCTTAATTCATAAATCTGCAATCTTGGTTGGTTAGGAAAATCAGCTTGTCTTTGTAAAATGAGACCCTTAGTTAGGGGTGCTGTATAAATTGGTGGATTGCCGATTCGATCAATAATGTAAGGAATACCTCCTATGTGATCAAAATGGCCATGACTAATTAAAATACCTTTGATTTTTTCTTTATTTTCTTCTAAATATTCAGTATTGGGAATAATAAAATCAACACCGGGTAATTCCTCAAAAGCCGGAAATTCTAAACCAACATCAATAATAATAATTTCCTTATCGTTTAATTCTAAGACAGTCATATTCTTACCAACCTCTTCTAAACCGCCCAAGGGGATAATTTTAAGATGACCTGGATAAGATTTATCTCTTTTTCTAATCTTTGATTGGGTTTCTTCTAAAATTAAAGTTTTTTCCATTTTATGTCGGAGGGGAGATTCGAACTCCCACAGCTTTTCAGCTACGAGGCTCTGAACCTCGCGCGTCTGCCGATTCCGCCACTCCGACTAAACCGCGAACTGTTGCGAACTTTCTCGCGAACTTATGCGAACTTCATTATATTCTTGTCTGCGATTGTCTGCGTTCATTAATTTACTCTTCACTCATTTCAATATCTAAAATTTTACCCGAAGAATCAATTGTTGCTGTGGCATTTAAAATTCTTGAAAGACCGGTTGTTAAAGTTGCTTGGACTCTAATTTTTTTTGTTCCTGAAGCAACATCTAAAACAGTGTAATTAAAATAACCCTGAGGCATAAAAACTACAGCTGAACTGGTAGTAAAATTTGGATTTTGATTAATTTGATAAAGGGCATAACGTAGACCACTAATAGCTACTGATCTTAAAGAAACAAAATTACGAAAAACATAACCAAATTGTAAAGAAGTTGACGATAGGTTCCCTAATATTATAACTAAAAAAATAAATAAAATCAAGGTCAAGGTAGCGATAACAAAAATTATCTGGCCTTTTTGGAAAGTTAATCTCTGCTTATTCGAAAGGCAAAATAATTGCTGTTTCTCCTTCTTCATAAGTTCCCGCCGGTCCTTTGACCTTTAAATTAACTTTAAAACTTCGACCCGTTTTCGTAAATTTTAAATCCTGAAAAATAACTCGGGGATCAGAAATTAAATCAAGATAATAAACTGCAGGGTTCGTTTTAGCTAAATAAACTTTACCCGCTTGACCATCAAAAATAAGCCAACCGATCACTTCGTTCCAAGCATAACCATAAAGATAATTGTCTTTAACAATGACTTTATAATTTGAAGTTGGACAAATATTAACATCTTGACAATTAAAAGAAATCCAACCCACAACATCACTCCAAGCAAAACCGCGGAGTTGATTTTGTTGATCTAAACAAACACCATACACCGGTTCACCAGAATCAGTATTTCTAAATTTTATCCAGCCAATATTTGGTGACCAAGCATAACCTGAAAAAGCATAAATAGCCGGTACCGAAGATCCGGAACTTATTTGACAACTAGATGAAGCTAAAAAACTAACATAATAGGTCGGACCATTAAAACTAATACTCCCGACACTTAAATTATTAGCAAAACCTTTCACTCTTGAAGAAGATAGATCCAAATAAATTGGTTGGGTTAAAAAAATAACAACATTTTCATTTTTTTGAACAAAAACAATCTCCCAATCAGTTAAAATATCCAAGGATTTCGATCGGAAAATTTCTCGTTGAATTCTTAAAAAAATATTTCTTATTTCACTTCGCAAATCAACTTCTTCTCTTAAAACAAAATAATTTTTTAAAGCTTCATTTAAAATCGGGTAAGCAATACCAATAATCAAAGCAAACAAACCAAAATATAAAATAACCTCAATTAAAGTGAAACCTTGATTTTTTTTAAAAGGCGACATTTAACTTTGGTAAAAGAAAATAATCTTCAATAATTAAATCAAGATATTTGGCGGTGGTAGTTACAAATTTAATAGTATCAGTTGTATAATTATTTATTTTAAAACTAAAATAATAAATTTCATTGAAGGCGGTAATTTTTTCACTGCCGGTAGCAATTACCCAGTCATTTCCTGAAGCATAAAGGTAATAATCAGTAGTTGAAGCCAAAGAATCAATTAGTGACCAATTTGTCTTAGCTAAAGAAATTAAAGCATTACGATATTTTTCGAAACTTGAAATAGCAATCGCCTGATTAAAAGTAGGGTATCTTTGGGAACGCTGTAAAAGACTCAAAAAAGCAGCTAAAATTCCTAAAATAACAACCAAAAGTCCCAAACCAAGAACAACCTCAATTAAAAACTGGCCTTTATTTTTCATCTGATTTTGGCTACATTATTTGTTTGGATTATCATCTGAGAAATTTGTGGAGGGACGGGCTCATAATGAGAAAACTCCATCATACATGTTCCTCTTCCTTGGGTTAAAGATCTTAAAACCGTTACATAACCGAACATTTCTGCTAAAGGAGTGTAAGCCCGAATAACTTTCGTCATTCCTCGATCAAAAACTTCTTCAATCTTTGCTCTTCTTGAAGAAAGATCACCGGTAATATCACCCAAAAATTCAGGTGGAATAACAATTTCTGTTTTCATAATTGGTTCTATTAAAATTGGGCTAGCTTGTTTAACTGCTTCTTGAAGAGCAATTGCTCCAGCAATTTTAAAAGCAATATCCGAAGAATCAACTTCATGATAAGAACCATCAAACAAAGTAATCCGAATGTCTTTAATTGGATAGCCCGCTAAAACTCCTTTTTCCATTGCTTCTTTAACACCCTTTTCAACTGAAGGAATAAAATTGTCGGGAATAATTCCGCCTTTAATAGCATTGATAAATTCAAAACCTTTACCTCTTTCTAAGGGTTCAACTTTTAACCAAACATGACCATACTGTCCTCGACCACCGCTTTGACGAATATATTTTCCTTCAGCAACGGCTTCTTTGGTTATTGTCTCTAAATAAGCAACTTGGGGTCTGCCAACATTAATTTCAACATTAAATTCTCTTTTGAGTCGATCGACTTTAATTTCTAAATGAAGCTCGCCCATTCCTCCAATTAAAACATCACCGGTTTCTAAATTTTGAGTTAAACGGAAGGTTGGGTCTTCGTCCATTAAAGCTTTTAATGCTAAGCCCATTTTTTCCTGATCTTGTTTAGTTTTGGGTTCAACTCTCATCCAAATAACCGGTTCTGCAAATTCAATTTTTTCATAAATAATTGGTGCCTTGGGATCACAAAGAGTTTCACCGGTCTTTAATTCCTTAAGACCAACAATAGCACCAATATCACCGGCAAAAAGTTCTTCAATTTCTTCACGATGATTAGCATGCATCCGAGCGATTCTACCGATCCTTAGGGTTTGTCCGGTAGTTGAATTTAAAACAGTCATCCCACTTTTTAAAATACCGGAATAAACACGAATATAAGATAAAGTACCAACATAGGGATCAACGGCGATTTTAAAAACTAGTCCGGAAAATGGTTCATTGTCAGATGCTTTTCGTGAAGTTTTTTCATTGGTTAAAGGATTGTTTCCCTGAGGATCGGGTAAATCAAGAGGTGAAGGCAAAAAATCAACAACTCCATCTAAAAGAAGTTGAACACCTTTATTTTTTAAAGATGAACCACAAAAAACCGGGATAAATTCATATTTCAAGGTTGTTCTTCTAATTGCTTTTCGGATCTCTTCGTCGTTGAAATTATTAGCAAAATATTTTTCCATAAACTCTTCATCTCTTTCGGCTAATTTTTCTAATAAAATATTCCTCCATTTTTCAGCATATTCTTTTCTCGAAGGATCAATATCTTTTTTAACAATATCTTGACCTTTTTCACTTTCAAAATAAACCTCTTTCATCTCAATTAAATCAATTACTCCTTGAAAATTTTCTTCTTGCCCGATAGGAATATTTACTAAAACAGCATCTTTTGATAACCTCTGATGAATAGAATTTAAAGAAAACTCAAAATCAGCACCAATACGATCGAGTTTATTAATAAAACAAATTCGAGGTACTCTATATTTATCAGCTTGATGCCAAACTGTTTCTGATTGAGCCTCAACTCCTTGAACACCATCAAAAACAACCACAGCTCCATCTAAAACTCTTAAAGATCTTTCAACTTCAGCGGTAAAATCAACATGACCGGGAGTATCAATGATATTAATTTTATATTCACCTTTAATTCTTTCTTCTTTTGTTTCAGCTTGCTTTAAATAACTTTGTGTCCAAAAGCAAGTTACAGCTGCTGAGGTAATTGTAATCCCCCTTTCTCTTTCTTGAGGCATCCAATCAGTAACTGTTGTTCCTTCATGAACTTCACCGATTTTATGAGAAATTCCCGTGTAATATAAAATCCTTTCAGTTGTGGTTGTTTTCCCAGCATCAATATGAGCAATAATTCCAATATTTCTTGTTTTTTCAATTGGATAGATTCGTGGCATTTTATTTTTGTTGTTTTCTTCCCCACCAACCAAAATGAGCAAAAGCTTTGTTAGTTTCAGCTAATTTATGCATCTCAATTTTCTTCTTATAAGCATCACCCTCTTCATTAAAAGCAGCAATTATTTCTTCAGCCAATTTTTCAGACATCGGTTTCCCTTTTTTATTTCGAGCTGCTTCAATAATCCATTTAACTGCTTTTTGAAACCTTCGTTCACTTCTTACTTGCCGGGGAACCAAAAAAGTTGCTCCCCCAATTCTTCTTGGCCAAACCTCAACAACTGGGGCAACATTTTTTAAAGCTGATTGAAAAACTTTTAAAGGATTTTGACCTGTCTTTTCCTTAACAAGTTCCATTGCTTTGTAAAAAATTTTCATAGCTTTTTCTTTTTTACCATCTCTCATTAAATTATTAATAAACCTTGTAACAATAACGCTATTATAGAGCGGATCAGGATTCCAATGCCTTTTAATTTTCACTCTTTTTCTTGGCATTATTCTTTTGGTTTTTTAGCACCATAAAGAGAACGGCCTTGTCTTCTTCCTTCAACACCACTGGCATCATAAACGCCCCGGACAATATGATATCGAACTCCCGGCAAATCTTTGACTCGACCACCTCTGACAAGAACAATTGAGTGCTCTTGCAAATTATGACCAATTCCTGGAATGTAAGCAGTTACCTCAACACCATTTGACAATCTCACCTTAGCGACTTTTCTTAAGGCTGAATTTGGTTTTTTAGGGGTTGTCGTATAAACTCTAAGACAGACACCTTTTTTAAAGGGTGCCGGTAAATATCTTTCTTTTCTTTTTAAACTATTATAATAAAAAAGCAAAGCTGGCGATCTCGATCTTTTCTTAATCTTACTTCTTCCCTTTTTGACTAATTGATTAACTGTCGGCATTTTTTTATTATATCATAAAAATAAAAAAATTTTAATTTTAGGCGGTGGTTTTGGTGGTTTAAGTGAATGATTAAACTTTAATTTTGCCTTTTAAGATAAGTTTCCGGCAATCTTTACAAACTAAAAACTTTTTACCTTGAAAATTCAAAATCTGCAAATTTGGTTTTTGAAAATATTTTTTAACCGGGTTAAATTTTCCTCTTAATTTTTTTCTTTTAATAGCTTTTTTTCTATTTTTACCACAAATTTGACAAACCTTCATTTAGAAACTATATCTTAATCGGACCTCATTTTCGAAAACTATTTCTTCTTGAATTAATTTTATTTCTGGAAAAGTTTGGTTAATTTGGGATTTGATTGTTTCTAAATTTTCTTTTTTAACCCTTAAAGAAAAAGTAATTTTGTTTAAATTATCAAAGTCAAGCTTTTCGAAATCACTAAAATTTATTACTTCTTTTATTTTAACAAAATTTTCTAAAATTTGAGGATTAAAATTTTTAGCAATATCCAGAAGCTGATTTATTTGATTTTCTGCTTGTAATTGAAATGATGCTGGTTTTATTTTTTCTTTTAATTTATTTATTTCGTTCTGAAGTTTAAAGTTAAAATATAAAAAAATTCCTGAACAAATTATAAAAATAGCAAAAATATAAGCCGAAAGAAAAATTATTATTGAAGTAAGATGGTTAAGAAAATAGGCTGAATATGGTTTAATTGGCAAAAAATCAATAAATTCCTGGTCCAAAAAAGTTTTTTCAAAAATCAACTTTGATCCTTCAATAAAAATTTCCGAAGGAGACTGATCAAAAAATAATTGTTGATGAGATATTTCTGAAAAGGATGATAATTTATAGGCACTAAAAAATAAAATTTTTCCTTCGGTGGTGATATGAGGTTTTAAGAAATTATAAAAACGATAAATAACTATATTAAGATCGACTTGGTCTGGATTAATTTCTTCAACAATAACTTTTTCTATTCTTAAATTTTTAATTAGAAAAACAGTCATCAGTTCTTGGTCTATAAAGAAAACAAGATATTCATCGTTAAAATCAATGATTGAGTGAGCTAAAAGATATTGGAAAATTGCACTTAAAGAAGGAGTGATAAAGAGAGGTATTAAATTATATTTTTCAATAATCCTCAAAAGAGTGTCAATTATTTCTCGAGGGATAAAAGTCAGATTAAAATTAGAAATGGTTGGTTCTAATCGATATTTATCCTCTTTATAAAAAAAAGTATATTTCTCGAGCGGTAAAGGAAAAGAAACCTTAATATAATTTAAAATTGCTTCGTAAGGATTAGCTACGCGTGGTAAAGTAATTTTCTGATACAAAACATTTGGCAGATTAAGAACAATTCCTAAAGTAGAAACTTTTTGTTTTTTTGCCAAAAAAGATAAGCCTTTTTCCAAATTTTCTTTTTGAAAAATACCTTGATTTAACAAATTCACCTCTATAACCTCAGAATCAATTATTTTTCCTGTTTTTTCAATTTTAAAATAGATAATACTGTTCCTATTTATCCAAATAAGATCATAAATTTTCTCCTTAAAAAATTCTATTTTTATCTTTTTCATCTTTTAAACCATTGTTCTATCTTAACGAATCTTGCGCTGGGTTCAATAATATAAAATTCATTAAAATTATAAATATTTTTGTTTAAAAAATAAAGATATGCTGGATTTAATAAAAAAACATTGGTTTTTAATTTAAGAATTTTTTTTTCGATTTCCAAAAGCTCCTCATTCCAATTAATTTTAGGATCGGAAATAATTTTTTGAAAATTTTTTTCTAAATCAATATTTTCTAAATTATTTAAATTTAAACCCGAAATTGAAAAAAAAGAAACAAGATTAGGCGGATGGGAAAAATTAAGACCCGTCAAGATCATCTCATAATCTTTATTTTTAATTATTTCTTTCAACATATCATTAGTAACAAACTCTATTTTTAAATTTAATTTATCACGTAAATAGCGGGCGATTTCTGGGTAAAAATAAGAAGAAGCAGTAATTAAGGTTCTTGTTGCTATTTCTTTAGTTTCGTCTTTGCCAAAATCAAAATCAATTTCTTTAAGGTTAAAAACCTTCCTTAATGTTTTTGAAAAAATAGCCGGGCTTTCTTCAGCATAACCTTTGAAAATATCTTTGACCAAAAAATTGCGATTTATATTTTTTTCTAAGTAAACAATTTCTTCAACAGAAACTTTTTTACTATTACTGAAAATTCCAATCACTCTCGGTAAGACCATCTGATAAACTCGATAATTAAAAAAAAGATTAGATGGTAGATTAAAATAATTAACACCGGCTAAGCCATCAATTTCTTTTAAAAACAAGCCATCAAAGGCTCTCTTAGGATTAGGATAAATATAGAATATTATTTTATCTAAATAAGCTCTTACTGAATAATTTTCATTTCTTTTTAAAATTAAATAAGAAATCGGGTCTGATTTGAGAAAATTATCCACAACAAAAGGACCTGAACCTATTCTCAAAAAATCTGGGAATTTCAAATTATTACTAGTGAAAATTTTTTGAGGTAAAGGTTTTAGATATTTTAAATTATAAATAAAATAATTGTCATTATTAACAAGTTTAAATATAAATTTCTTTTTATCTATAATCTCCATTTGGATATCTTTAAAAATAGCAGTAATCTCTCCTGGACCGTCTTTTTTTAAAACTTCCAAACCAAAAAATATATCCTCGGGGGTTAATTCACTACCATCACTCCACCTTAGGTTATCTTTAAGTTCAAAATTATATGTCAAACCATCAGAAGAAGAGTAATAGTTTTTTAAATACTTAGAAATTAATCGACCGTTATCAAACTCAACAAGCGGAGGGAAGACAATATCTAAAATTGCTTTTTGACTATCATTTTTAGGAAAAACTGGATTTAAAGATTCAATTTCTTCATAAAGTCCTTCGCGATAAATACCACCATAGATTGGTTTAGTTGCTGAAATTTCGTTTATTTCTGAATTAGCTAAAAAAATAATAAAAATTCCTAAAAAAAATAGTAAAAAAACTAAAAATTTCTCTTGGTTTAAAAGATATTTCTTAATTTTTAAAAAATAAATCTTTATAAAATTTTTCATTCTAAACAATTTTCAAAAGAGAAACCAAGACAAAAATCAAAATAAAAATCCATGTTAAATAAAATAATGTTTTCTCCAAACCCCGTCTTTTAAAAAAAAATTCTGTTTTAGTCCCAAACAAAACACCGCCTTCAGCTCCTCGTTGCTGAAATAAAACCAAAACAATAATTAAAATAGCTGAAAAAATTTGTATTACATCTAACATAAATTAATTATATAATAAAATTATGAATTTTTATAATTCTTTAACAAAAAGAAAGGAAAGTTTGAGACCTTTAAAAAACAATCTGATAAGAATGTATGTTTGTGGTCCAACTGTTTACGGACCAAGTCATTTAGGTCATGCGGTTACTTATATCAGGTTTGATTTTATTAGAAGGTTTTTAGAATTTTTAGGCTATAAAGTCAAATTGGTAATAAATATTACTGATATTCATGATGATATTCTAAAAAAATCCCAAGAACTAAAAATTCCTCCTCAAAAATTAGCTGATAAATATACTCAAGAGTTTTACAAAGATTTAGAAAGTCTAAGAATAAAAAAAGCTTTTAAATATCCAAGAGTAAGTGAAAATTTGAAAGAAATTATTAACTTAATTAAAATTTTAATTCAAAAGGGATATGCTTATGAAACAAATGACGGGGTTTATTTCGATATTAGTAAATTTAAAAATTACGGCCGACTTTCAGGAATTATAATTGAAAAAGAACTTACGGGAACAAGAGTAAAAACAGATAAATATGAAAAAGAAGAGGTTTCTGATTTTGCTTTGTGGAAAAAAGAAAATGATAAGTGGCTTTTTAGCTCTCCGTGGGGCAAAGGCCGACCTGGTTGGCACATTGAATGCTCAGCAATGTCAATAAAGTATTTAGATATGCCCTTTGACCTTCACGGTGGAGCTATTGATTTAATTTTTCCTCATCATGAAAATGAAATTGCTCAATCCGAAGCTGCTTATGGTAAAAAATTTGTTAATTTCTATCTTCATTCAGGACTTTTATATGTTAATGGTCAAAAAATGTCAAAATCCTTAGGCAATTATATTGAGCTTCGAGAATTTTTACAAAAATATCCAGCCAGATTTTTGAGATTCTTTGTTTTTCTTCATCATTACCGTTCACCAATTGATTTTAATGAAAAGAATTTGAAAAATGCCTGGGAGACTTATTTTAATCTAAACGAAAGAATAGTTAAATTAAAGGCTAAAGAATTCAAAGAAAAAAACTTAAGAAATATTGTTAAAATTTTAGAAGATGACTTTAATTCACCAAAGTTTTTTGCTAAACTTTACGAAATTATTGAAAAAAACGAAATTTCTCTAAGTAATCTTAAAAACTTAGACAAATTTTTACTTTTTCTTTTTCCTTGGAGAAAATTAACCCCAAAAGAAAAAGCCTTAATTAGACAAAGAAACAGATTAAGGCAAGAAAAAAAGTTTGCCCAAGCTGACATAATTCGCCAAAATTTTGAAAAAAAATTTATTTATCTTCAAGATTTAAAAAATAAAACTTTAGTTATTAATATAAATTAAGACGGAAATACATCTTTCCATTAAATATAATTTATCTTTGCAATTTTTATATTAATATTTACTTATCAATAAAATCTTAAAATACTAAATCTTAAATTTTTAACAAATAATCTAAAATTGCCAGTTAATCTTAGCCGTTAAAACTGATTTAAATAAAATAAAGATTATCAACTGATAATACCCAAACTATTTTGATTCTAAAAAAATTTAAGTCCCTTATATTTCGCGATTGCATGATATAAAGGGAAATGGATTTTAAATTCTATTAAAAAAATAAAATGCTTAAAGGTAATTTTTTTTCGAATCGGTTCTGACTTTATCAGTCAATAAATAATTCAAATAAATATCTTCGGGGATGTCTTTAATGTTTAAATAGAATTTCTTTAATTTTCTTTCAGTTTTAGCAATACTTGTTTGAAGCCTTTTAATTTCTTCTACGGAAATATTTTTAGCTATTTTTTCAAGTTTATTCAAATAAAATGGATTGGCTTTAATTTTTTTGCCATTTTTAATTAAAAAAATTCTTATTAAACTATTAGAGAGAAAGTTTAAAAGTTTTAATATCTCAAAATGGTCTTTGCTTTTATCTTCTAAAATAAATTTCTTGAGATGATGAATAAACTCTGGCCAATTTCTTTCTAAGAATAAATCATGAATTTTAAAATTATTGGTTAAAAGCGATAATGTATATTTAAGATATTTATCAAGCGTTCTTTCTTCAAGGGCTGAAATTTTATTCAAGTCCTGAATTAATAAATCAATATTATCATCATAGTTTTCGACTAAAAAATTAATCATCGATGGCGATAATTTTATTTTTTTCGCCTTTAAAATTTCAATAATAAAACTCCTCAGCTCTCTTTTACTTTTAGGACCAATTCTTTTTATCTCAAACTTAATTTTATTTTTCCTTAAAAGTAGAGTGAATTCAGTAGGTTCGTTGTCACAAATAAAAAAAATGTTTATTTTAGCATCTTTAATAATTAAAACAAGTTTCCTTAAATCTTCGTTTTTTAATCTGTCGACATTTTTAATAATTAAATCAAATTTTTTGCCGATTAATTTCTGGTTCAATTTTTTTTGTAAATCTAAAAAAAATTCCTTAGAGTCTTTATTAAAACTAAGATAAGTATTTTTTTGTGAAATTTCGTTTATTTTTTCCTCAATTAATGTTATGTTTTTACCAATAAGAAAATAAATATGTCCTTTTTCGCCCACCATTTATTTTACCGCTTCTTTGAGATCCTTAGCTGGAGTAAAACGAGGAACCCGCGTAGCGGGTACATGAACTTTTTCGCCGGTTTTAGGATTAAGCGCCACTCTTTCTTTTCTTTCTCTAACTTTAAACGTGCCTAAACCAGCAATTTTTACCTTATAGCCGCTTTTGAGATTTCGTGTAATTTCTTCAGTAAGGAAATTTAGAATTTCAATCGCTTCTTTTTTTGTCAAATTAAATTTTTCGACCATTTTTTGAGCTAAATCTTTTGCCTTAACGATAGTACCTTTTGCCATTATTGTAAAAAATAATTTCTTAAAAACGACCGCTATTTATTACCTAATTTCATTATACGAAATTTTCTCAAAAAATAAAAATTTAAAAATTTTTAGCGAGCATATTCAACAGCCCTATTTTCCCTAACAACAACAACCTTAATTTCTCCAGGATACTTAAGTTCTTTTTCGATTTTTTGGGCTATTTCTTTAGCTAATTTATATATTTCTAAATCGCTTACTTTATCAGCGGTAACAAAAACTCTTAACTCTCTACCACCCGAAATAGCAAAACTTTTCTCCACCCCTTCAAATGAAGATGCAATCCTTTCCAGATCCTGGAGTCTTTGAAGATAAATTTCGGTTGTTTCTCGTCTGGCTCCTAACCGATGAGAAGAAATAATATCGGCGGTCAAAACAATATATGCTTCCGGAATTGCAAAAGGATAAGTTTCATGATGAGATCTCATAGCCAAAATAACTTTCTCTTCGATGTTATATCTTTCTAAAATTTTAATTCCTATCTCTAAATGATTACCCTCTAAAGCATGAGTAGCGGATTTGCCAATATCATGTAAAAAACCGGCTTTTTTGGCAACCGCAGTGTCTAAACCAAGTTCCTCAGCAATCATTCTAGAAAAAGTGGCAACCTCGATCGAATGTTGAAGAACATTTTGACCATAGGAATAACGAAATTTTAAACTGCCCATAAGGACCATTATCTCCGGTGGCAAATCAAAAATACCTAATTCATAAGAAGCATTCTTACCTGCTTCCTCAATGACTCTATTAATCTCTTCTTTAGCTTCTTGGATTTTTTCTTCAATAGTCGCGGGGTTAATTCTTCCATCTTTGATTAACTTTTCTAAAGCAAGTCGTGCTGTTTCTCTTCGTACTGGATCGAAAGAAGATAAAATTACTAAATCGGGTGTTTCGTCAATAATTATTTCTACTCCAGTTAAATTTTCGAAATGTTTAATATTTCTGCCTTCTTTACCAATAATTCTACCTTTCATTTCTTCATTAGGCAAAGAAACGGTCGTGGTTGTTATTTCGCTTACAACTGAACGAGCATAACGAGGTAAAGATTCATAAAGAATATTTCTAATTTCTTGGTTTAAGATTTCATCGCCCTTTTGTTTTATCTTAATTATTCTTGTTAAAATCTCATTTTCATTTTCTTTCTCAATCTTTTCAAATAAAATTTTCAGTGCTTCTTCTTTTGTAAAACCACTAATCTTTTCTAAGGATTCTTCTAAAAATCTTTCTTTTTCTTCTAAATTTTTACTTTTCTCTTCAATATCTTTTATTTTTTCAGTCAAGTTTTTTTCCCTTTCAATTAAAGTTATTTCTCTTTCATCTAAAAATCTTTCCCTGTGATTAACTCTTTCTTCTTTTTGTAAAACCTCGGTCAAAATTTTTTCTCTTTCCTTTTTGGCTTCATCAATAATTAAAACTGACTTTTCTCGTGCTTCCTTAATTAAATTCTCCGCCTCAATTTTTTTTGCTTGTAAATTCTCTTCTGTTTCCTTCTCAATTTTTTCTTGTCTTTTTTGAACAAAAAATTGTCCTAATAAAAAACCACTCAAAAAACTAATCAAAAGAATAATAATAAAATTAATCATAGTAAATAAAATTTTAATCGAAAACCTCTTTTAATTATAATATATTTTTACAATGACTACCAAAAGACGAATTTGCTTTTTAATTTTAGATGGTTTAGGAGAGGGACCTCTGATAAGTAGTAACCCTCAACGATGGGCGAAGTTAAAAAATTTTGATTATTTTAAAAAAAATTACCCCTTTTGTCTCTTGGCATCTGCGGGTATTCCTATTGGCTTGCCATCGTATGAAGCGCCTAATTGTGAGTTAGCCCATTTAACTATAGGTACTGGGATGGTTCACTATAAAAACTGGCTTAGAATAAATTTAGCTATAGAAAATGGTGAATTTTATAAAAACAGAACTCTTCAAGAGGTTTTTCAACATTGCTCCAAATTTAACTCTCGATTACATTTAATAGGCTTAATAAGCGAATCTAAAAATGAAACAGATATTAATCATCTTTTTGCTATTTTAAAATTAGCTCAATCTTTAAATTTTAAAAATATCTATTTTCATTTTATTACTGACGGCATTGATTCCTGGCCAAAATCGGCATCTAATTTAATACAAAATTTCTTAAAAGAAATTCGAAAACAAAATTATCCAGGAGAAATTGCTACTTTATGTGGTAGGTATTATGCCTTAGACGAAACCAGGAATTACACTTTAAGAACTCAAAAATATTTTTTATTAATAGTTGAAGGGATTGGCACTGAAATTAAAAACCCTCTTGATTTCTTAAAAAATAAATACAATGATGAGAATTTTAAAGATGATATTTTAGAACCTATAATTATCAACAAAGAGGGCATTATTAGAGATAACGATGCGATTTTATTTTTCCATTTTGAAAATAAAAGTATTGTTCAATTGGCTAATGCTTTTTTAAATCCTATATTTAAAGAATTTTCTCGACCCCCAAGAAAAAATCTTTTTATTGCTTCCTTTACTAGATATTTAGATTTTAATTACCCCGTTCTTTTTGAAGAAAAAAAAATTTTAACTAATTTGAGTAGGATTTTATCAGAAAATAATCTAACTCAATTAAAGATCACCGATGTTTCTCGAGAAAAACTTTTAAAAGATTACTTTAACGGTTTTATTCAAGAGGCGCATTATAAAGAAATTTATAAAATATTTCCAGCCTTTAGTTCTGATCCTGAAGAATTAGACAAACAAAGTATTGATTTTATAAATAATTTAGTTTTTATTTTGCAAAAAAGTGATTTTAATTTTATTTTGGTTAATTTCCCCATTTTAGATATTATAGGTCATAAAGGGGATTTTAAGCTCGCTGTTGCTTTTTTAGAAAAAGTTGATCAATTAATAGAGATTATTTACAAGACCTGTTTTGAAAAAGATTATTTGCTTATTATTACTTCTGATCACGGTAATATTGAACAAGTTATTGACCCTAGAACATCTAAAAAAGATATTCAGCATAATCTTAATCCTGTCCCCTTTTATTTAATTGATAAAAACAGAAAAAGAGAGAAAACAACTACAGAATTAAACTTTTATTCTAAAAAAATCTTAGGTTCATTAGTTGATATTGCACCTACGATTTTAGATATTTTTAACATATCTCCGCCAAGAGAATTTGAAGGCAAAAGTCTCTTAAGATATTTTTAAAAATGCTTAAAATAAATCTCAGAAACATTCCTTCTCAGCCGGGGGTTTACCTTTTCAAGGACAAAAAAAATAAAGTTTTATACATTGGTAAAGCTAAAAATTTAAAAAACCGATTTCGACAATATTTTCTTTCGCCCTCCTTTAAGATCAAAAAACTTTTAGCCGAAGCTATCAAGGTAGAATTTTTAGAGACTGAAAACGAAGCTTTAGCTATTTTTAAAGAAAGTGATCTTATTAAAAAATTCAACCCTCCCTATAATCAGCTTTTAAGAGATGACACCCGTTATTTTTATCTAATTTTCACTCGAGAAAGATTCCCTAAAATTTTGATCACCCATCAACCGGAAAAATTTCACTACCAAGAAATTATCGGACCATTTTTTGAAGGTAGTGCTTTAAGAACAATTTTAAAAATAATTAGGAAAAACATCCCTTTTTGTACTTGCCTGAAAGAACATCAAAAAACTTGTCTTAATGCTTCTTTAGGACTTTGTCCTGGTTTTTGTTGCCAAAAAGAGGTAAGCTTTACCCAAAAAGATATTAAAAACTATAAAAAGAATTTAAAAATCATCAAAAGAATTTTGACTGGTAATCTTTCTGAGATCAAAAAATCACTTTTAACCCAAATGAAAAAATTGATTGCTGAAGACAAATTAGTTGAAGCTGAGAAATTAAGAAAGGTTTATTTAGCTATTAAAAAAATTGAGCTTCACCACGGTTTAATCAAAGAAAAAGAAGCTTTTTTAATTGAACACCAAACCCGAAAAATTTTAATTAAGCTAAAAGAAAAATTTGATTTAGAAAAATTGCCCCATCGAATTGAGGTTATTGATATCTCCCATTTTGCTGGTAAAGAAGTTGTCGGCATTGTGGTTAATTTTCTCGATGGTGTTTATGAACCTTCGCTTTTAAGAAAATTTAAAATTAAAACAAATTTTAAGACTGATGATCCGCGAATGATTTATGAGGTTTTAAAAAGAAGATTAAAACATAAAGAATGGGGATATCCGGATCTTATTTTGGTTGATGGTGGCAAAATTCAATTCAAATTTGCTCTCAAAGCCGTCAGTGAAAGCAATTTAAAAATTAAAGTTATTGCTTTAGCCAAACCTAAAGAAAATGTTTATTATGATTTTGAAAAAGAACCTTTTCATTTAGAAGAAGATAAAGAATTAAGGGATTTTATCTTAGCCCTGGACAAAAAAGCTCATCAGAAGGTTATCAGCTATCATCGTCAACAAAGAGAGAAACTTAAAGCTTAGCTAATAATTTAGCATAATGAGATTTCAAGCGACTAACTTTATTTTTATGCATAAATCTCTTACTGGCTTTATCTAGTTCTTTATAAACTATCCTTAGAGCTTCTGAAGCTTTATTTTTATTTTTTTCTTTGATCAGTTTTAGAAAATTCTTAACTGCTAATTTAACTTTTTTTCTTCTCTCCTCGTTAATTTGCCAATTTCTTTTTGCCTTTTTTAAAGCTCTTTTAGCTGATTTGGTGACTGGCATTATTGAATTTCTTTTTTTAATTCCTCGACTATTTTTTTAATTTTTTCAGAAAGATTTTGAGGCAATTTAAATTTTATTTTCAGCAAAGTTTTTCTTGAACCTTGATAAAGAGGAATTTCAATTTCTTTTTCCTTTAAAGCTTCAAGAGGATTAATTTCTAAAGTAACCTCGTTAATATGACTTTTGTGTTCAAAAATATCAAAAATGTCTCTAAATAAATCAAAAATATCTTCACCAAGAAATTCTCTTCGTAAATAATCCTCTAAATCATCGAAGCCGAAAACGAAAGAGGTTTGGAGTTTTCTTCTTTGATCATATTCGGCTCTTAATTTTTTATCGGAAAGAATTCGATAAGCTTCAACAATTTTCTTAAATTTTTCAGCATCACCGCCAGGCCGATCAGGGTGGTATTTTTTAGCTAGCTCTCGGAAAGCTTTTTTTATTGTCTCATCATCAGCATTCTCGGGAACACCTAAAATTTCATAATAATTTTCCATTTTAATTTAAAGCTCTAAAATTTCTTTATTTACCGACTTGGAGTTTATTTTAACAAGTTTTATTTTCAAAAATAAATAATAAAAAGGGAGAGATAAATAACCAACCAAAAAAGAGAAAATTTTTAGCAAAGGGTAAAAAATAAGAAAAATAATTGACAAAAAACTTAAAATATAGATTCGGCGAAGACCAGGGTTAGGCCAAGTATTGACTAAGGAATTATAAATAATTTTACCGATAGTTTCTTGAGGTAAAGTTTGCTCTAACAAATCAGCTATTACTTTGGGTAGATTATATTTTTTAAAATAAGCCAAAATGAGGTTGGATATTTTTTCTTGGAAAGAAAATTTTATCTTTAAAAGAGTTAATAAATTATCGATTTTTACAGTTATTTCCTGAAAAACTGGAAAAGTTAAGGGTAAATTGTTTTGTTGATTAAAACTTTGATAGAAATGGAGATTAGTTATTAGAAAAAAAGCTAAAAGAAGAAAAGTATAGTTTTTACCAACCAATTCGACAAAAGGAATTTTCAATGAGATTTTTAAAATATGGCGCTGGGTGAAAATTTTTAAAAAAGCCAAGATAAATAAAATTATTCCGGCGTAAATATAAAAATAACTTAAAATAAGTAAAACTATAAGCCAGAAAATTAGATATTCAATAGTTGTGCTTGTCATCTCAAAGATTGTTAGCAAAGAAAGAAAAATAACTAAAAATAAAAAAAGCAATGAAAGCTTAAGATAAATGTTAATTTGGATTCTAAAGAAATAAAAACTAAAAATTGGCAAGATTAAAATAACAAAAATAAGAATAATTTTCTTATAAGTCTGGACCAAGGGATTCATTAATGTTGATAAAAACCTTTACCAATATCCATTAACAATTGATTAAATTCTTTAATTTTAGCTTCAATTTCTTCAGCCGAAGATGCCTTTTCTTTTATTTCTTCTAATTCTTTTATTTTATCATTAATTTTATTTTTTATTTCGTCATTTAATTTATCCTGCTGGTCTTGTAATAGTTTCCTTGCTTGATAAATTAAATTATCGGCTTGATTTTTGGCTTCAGCTAATTTGCGACGACGGTAATCTTCAGCAGCATATTCTTCAGCCTCTTTTTTTAATCTTTCAATTTCTTCTTTGGGGATATTAATTGAATTGGTTATCTTTACGCTTTGACTTTTTTGAGTTGCTTTATCTAAAGCCGTAACCGTTAAAATTCCGTTTTGATCGATGTCAAAAGTAACTTCAATTTGAGGAATACCTCGAGGAGCTGGTGGAATGCCTTCTAAACGGAAGAGAGCTAAAGTTTTATTATCACGGGCTATCGGTCTTTCACCCTGAACAACATGAATTTCTACAATCGTTTGATTATCTTCAGCAGTTGTAAAAATCTCTTTCTTTGAATAAGGAATCGGGGTATTTTTAGGAATCATAGGATGGGCAATCCCACCTAAGGTTTCAATAGCTAAAGTTAAGGGGACAACATCTAAAAGCAAAATTTCTCTAACCTCACCCTGCAAAATTCCCGCTTGAACAGCAGCTCCAATAGCTACAACTTCGTCAGGATTAATGTCTTTTCTTGGTTCTTTACCAAAGAACTCTTTTACTTTTTGCTGAATTAAAGGCATTCTGGTTTGACCACCAACCAAAACAATATCATCAATATCTTGGGGCTTAAAGCCAACTTCATCTAAAGTTTTTTTTACCAGTTCAATTGATCTTTCAACTAAGTCTCTGGTCAAATCTTCAAGTTGGCTTCGGGTTAACTTGTAATAAAAATGTTTTGGTCCAGCTGGAGTCGAAGTAATAAAAGGAAGATTGATTTCGGTTTCATAAAGAGAAGATAATTCCTGTTTAGCTCTTTCAGCAGCTTCTTTTAGTCTTTGTAAAGCTAAAATATCAGTTGCTAAATCTATCCCTTCTTCTTTTTTAAACCAATCAATCAAAAATTGAATAATTCTTTGATCAAAATCGTCACCACCCAAAAAGGTATCACCACCGACACCTTTGGTTTCAATAACCTGATCGCCGACTTCTAAAATTGAAATATCAAATGTCCCCCCACCAAAATCATAAACTAAAATTCGGGCATTTTTTTGTTTATCAAGCCCATAAGCTAAAGCAGCCGCAGTTGGTTCTGGCAAAAGTCTTTCGACTTCTAAACCAGCGATTTCGCCCGCGGCTTTAGTCGCTGCTCGTTGCGAATCATCAAAATAAGCCGGGCAAGTAATAACTGCTTCTTTAATCTCTTCACCAAGCTTTTCTTCAACATCCATTTTTATTTTCTGAAGAACCATTGCTGAAATCTCTTCAGGTCGATACCAACGATCACCCATTTTAACCTCGATACCGCCGCTTTCTGATTCTCTAATTTCATAAGGTAGAATTTGTTTTGCTCTTTGAACCTCCGGATCAGTAAATCTTCTTCCGATTAATCTTTTAACTGAAAAAATGGTATTTTTTGGATTAGTAATAGCTTGTCTTTTTGCCAAAACCCCAACCAACCTTTCACCGGCTTTCGAAATAGCTACTACTGAAGGCGTAAGTCTTGAACCTTCGCGATTTTCAATAACTCGAAAAGTGCCGGCTTCAATAATGGCTGCCACCGAATTGGTTGTTCCTAAATCAATACCGATAATTCTACTCATGAGTGATAATTTTTACTCGACTAGGTCTTAACAGTCGACCCTTGAAAAAATAACCCTTGCTTAAAATTTCAACAATTAACCCCTCATCTTCGCCAGAACAATTTTCTTGAACACATTTTTTCTTAGCAATTGCTTCGTGAAAATTGGGATCAAATTTTTGATTGGGAGAAATTTCAATTTCGGATAAACCAAATTTTTCTAAAACATCTTTTAACTGAGAATAGATTAAATAAAAGCCTTTATTAATTTCATTTTTTTCGCTCTCTTTTAAAGCTAATTCAAATCCATCCAAAACACTCAGTAAATGATAAATCAATTCTAAATTAGCTATATTTTGAATCTCTTTAAATTTTTCTTCATATTCAGATTGAATTCTCAAAACATCACTTTTAGCTCTTTTTAAATTTTCTAAATATTGTTCTTTTTCTTTTTCCAAATTAGAAATTTTTTCTAAAAGTTCGTCGATGGTTTCCTCCCTTTTGGGCAATTCTTCATAATGTTCATTCATTTTTGAAATTTTTACAAATTAAACAAAGGGTGTGATAAAAATTAATTTTATGACCTAAAAATCCTATTTCGAAATTTTTAGTTCTTTTTATGAATAAACTTAAATTACCCGTTTGAGATTCTTTAATTTCTCTTCCGATTAATACCTCATAATCCTTATCAATTTTATTGACAATTTTTTCTAAATTTTCGATAATATTTCCTAAATCATCAAGGGGACCGGCATTTTTATTAAATTGTATTAAAATTGTTTTTAAACCCTTTAAAACAAATTTAGAAGAATTTTTATCCTTAAAAAAAACAACATTTTTAGTCATTAAAGAAACCTTCTCTAAAAATTCTTCAACAGAATCTTTAAAATCGATTTTTATTTCTGGTACTAAATGGTAATTATCTAAATAGTAATGCCAACCTTTCTCTGTCGGTTCTCTGCCAACAAAATTATCAGTATTTTTTAAATAACCATCATCAACTAATTTTCTAAAATAAAATCTTAAAGTTGAAGGCGAAAATTTTTTTATTTTTTTAGCTAAAAATTTTGAACCAATAGGTCTTTTTTGGGCAATATGACTTCTAACAAATTTATAAAAAATATATTTTTGATTTCTATTAAGAGACATTACTCAATTTTAATTTCTTCACCGAATTCCTTTGTTTCTTCTGTTTTAGGAAGAAAAACTTTTAAAACTCCATTAATCAAAGTGGCTTTTGCTTTTTTAACATCAACTTCTCGAGGCAAAGGAACAACTCTTACAAAAGACCCTCGGCGAATCTCTTTTCGCCAATAATTTTTCTCTTTCTCCTCTTTTTCTTCTTCGGCTTTACCCTGAATTTTTAAATAACCATCTTGAAACGAAATCTTAATATCTTCTTTGTGAAAACCAGGAACATTCATTTCGACAACAATCTCCTTATCAGTCTCATAGACATCAGTCGATAAAGATGAAGTTTTAAGTGGGGAAATATCCTCCTCAAAGAATTTCTCAATAAAATCTCTAAATGGTTCCCACTTACGAATAATCATAATTAATTTATTAAAGATTTAATTTCGACCTTTACAATATATATTAATCATATTATATCTTGTTTAGCACCAATATGTCAAGGGTGATAGATTATTAGCAAATTAAAAATTTTTTTTAAGAATTCTTAGAAGTTCTATATAGAGAGCCGGATTGGAAAAAATCCATATATAAAGAGAAATTATTATTAAAAAAATAACAAATAAAAATAAGATATCCTTTTTCATATGGTTCTTAACTTTTAAATATTTGACATTTTTTAAATTCTTATGTTAAAATTTTATCATAAATTTAAAAAGGTCGCTATTCTTAAAAAATCCGAAATAAAATGCAAAATAAGAATATAACTGTTGTTTTAGTTATTGTCATTCTATTAGCTTTAGGGGTTGTAACTTACTGGTTTTTACAAAGAGGAAAAACGCCAGTATCAACTTCCGAAGTGTTACCAAGTGTTCCTGAAATACCAACCGGTCAAGAAGTTCCATCAATTCCTGAATCAGAAGGACCAACTTATTAGCCATCAACACCTTAAAATTTTATCTAATTTTATCTTTTATTACTTTAAATAAATTTTGAAAACACCGGCTCTTTGCTGCCGGTGTTTTCAGTATGGCTAAATTTTGATAAAATTAAAATATTATGGCTGACCCGCTTTTATTTATCTTAAGATTTATTTTTGATTTTTGGTGGCTTTTAATGCCCGCTTTAACATTTCAAATTTTATGGGAAAAATTCAGAAAAAATCAAGCTAAAGAGTACCGTAATAAATTTATAAAATGGTCCTTTATAGAAATTAAATTTCCCTCGGGAATAACCAGAACTCCAAGAGCAATGGAGGAAGTTTTCAATGCCCTACATGCTATTCATCCTGATCCATCTCTTGATCTAACTTGGTACAATTTAAATATTAAGGGCTTTGTACCTAAAAGTTATGTCTTTTTGATTATCGCTCATGATAAAAAGTTAAGATTTTATATTAGATTCCCTCAAGAATTAAAAGAATTTATCAAAACTAGGTTTTATTCTCAATATCCAGAAATTCAATTTCAAGAAGTAGATAACCCATTAAGCATTCTTCCTCTAAATATACCCAATGCTTTATTTGATGTT
The DNA here is from genome assembly GCA_937934285.1 of Minisyncoccota bacterium. GTDB lineage: Bacteria > Patescibacteriota > Minisyncoccia > UBA6257 > HR35 > CALHPI01. The sequence continues at coordinate 50,849 of CALHAT010000026.1, forward strand.
GAGATTTTTGACGCTCGACTTTTAAAAGAGGATGCTTACCCAATAAAAACCTATGTTCAAATTGAAAATCTCCCTCCAGATCAACAAATAGATCCTATTACCACTTTTTCTGAAGCTGCTACTCAAATTTCCAATAAGGAATGGCTTATTTTTCAACTTTTTGCATTACCTACAACCGCTGATAATCCTGAACAGGGCAAAAAATGGATTGAAAGGGGTCAAAAGCTAATTAACAAACTTATCGGCAAAGAAGAAATCAAGGAACCTTCTTTAGAGGAACAGATCAAAGAGTTTGTAGTTAATCTTTTATTAGCCCCTTTTAAATCCCCGGAATGGAAAACCTTAGAAAAAAAAGATGATAAGGAATTCAATATTCAAAAGCTAACACCAGGGGAAAGAAAAATTATCGAATTAATTCAAACAAAACTTTCAAAATTAGGATATTGGTGTAATTTACGGATTGCTTATATAGCCACTAAAGATATTTTTGATATTAACAAAAAATCAATAAATTCATTGATATTAAGCACTTTAAAAAATTTCAGTACTGAAAATTTAAATGGATTTAGATTAACACCTTTAACTCAAAAAGGCGATAGTTCTTCGCTGATTAATTTTGTTTTAAAAAGGTCAGAATATAATTATCTAAACATTTATCTTCCTGTAATTTTTTTACCGGGATGGGCAAAGAAAAAACTGGTCGACAAAACCTTGGGAGAAGGGTTTATTTTAAATACCGAAGAACTAGCTTCCCTATTCCACCCGCCAATGGAGTTTGTTCCATCTATTGGCTTAGAAAAAATTCCATTACGAGAACTGCCACCGCCTTTTTCTTAATTATGGAAACCATTTTACCTATTGGCAAAATAAATTTTAGAGGCAAAGAGAATATTTTTGGTATAAAAAAAACTGATAGATTGAAACATATTTATATTTTAGGGAAAACTGGCCACGGCAAAACAACTCTTTTGGAAAATATGATTATTGAGGATATCTTAAATGGTGAGGGTTTAGCTTATTTAGACCCTCATGGGGATAGTGTCCAAAAAATTTTGGATTTTATTCCCAAAGAACGAATTGATGATGTTATTTATTTTAATCCAACAGATGTTAATCATCCTTTCGCTTTTAATCCTTTAGAAAGAGTTCCCTGGGAAAATCGCCATTTAATCGCTTTAAGTTTGCTTTCGGTTTTCAAAAAAATTTGGGTTGATGCCTGGTCAGCCAGAATGGAGTATATCTTAACTAACACTTTATTAGCTCTTTTGGAATGGCCCGGGGCAACCTTACTTGATGTTAATCGCATATTAGCTGATGATAATTTTCGCAAAAAAGTTATTGATAACCTCCAGGACCAAGTTGTTAAAGCTTTTTGGACCCAAGAATTTAATAAATATCATCTCCAGTTTCGAACCGAAGCCATTGCTCCGATCCAAAACAAAATTGGCCAATTTATAACCAATCCTTTAATTAGAAATATTATTGGCCAGACAGAATCATCATTTGATTTAAGAGATATTATGGATAACAGAAAAATTTTATTAGTCAATTTAGCTGTTGGCGCCATTGGCGAAGAGACCTCAGCTTTGCTTGGTGGTCTTTTGATAACCAAACTTCAAATTTCAGCAATGAGTCGGGTTAATCTTTCTGAAGAAGAAAGGAAAGATTTTTATCTTTATGTTGATGAATTTCAAAATTTTGCTACTGAATCTTTTATTAATATCTTGTCTGAAGCTAGAAAATATCATTTAGGGCTTATCTTAAGCCATCAATATTTTGATCAAGTCGAAGAAAAAATAATTAAGTCTATTTTCGGCAATGTAGGAACCTTTATTATTTTTCGAGTAGGGCCAATAGATGCTGAAATTCTTATTAAAGAATTCAATTATCAAGTTAGATTAGAGGATTTTGTTAATTTGCCTGCTTATCATATCTATGTAAAGCTTTTAGTTGATAATATGCCTACCGCTCCGTTTTTAGCAATCACTTTACCTCCTAAGCAAAAACCTGAAATTTCATACAAAGAAGAAATTATTAATTTAAATCACTTAAAATATGCCAAACGCCGAAGTTTAGTCGAGATGAGAATTGCTAAAATCTATAAAGAGGTTTCATCAGAAGATAAAAATTTAATTTATTGTCGACAATGTGGCCAGCTTTTTTATTCTCAAAAAGGATTCGAAATTTGTGAAGACTGCCAAGCACGGGTTAAAACGGGTATCTCCCTAAAAAAAGCTATCGAAACAGAAATTTTAATTAGAAAAAAAGAAAATAAGCGAAAAGGAGCAAATAGCTTAGATGAAATTTTAAAAAAATTACAAAATGGAAAGTCTTAAAAATAAACTTGATATTTTCGAAGTTGTTCAAAGATATGTCAAATTGAAAAAAGCTGGTAGATATTTTGTTGGTCTTTGTCCTTTTCATAAAGAAACTAAACCTTCTTTTTATATTTCCCCGGAAAGACAGATTTTTAAATGTTTTGGTTGTGGTGAAGGTGGCGATGTTTTGAAATTTTTAATGAAAATTGAAAATCTTAATTATCCTCAAGTTTTGGAAAAATTAAAAGAAGATTATGGCTTAGAAATTAAAAGCACACCTTCTGAGTTGGTTCGTGAAGAAAAAGAAATTTTAGAAATCAATTATGCAGCTTTAAAATTCTTTCGTCAAAATTTAAAAGAAAATAAAGATGCTTTAGATTATTTGCGCGAGCGGGGGTTGACAGAAAAAACAATTAATGATTTTGAGTTAGGTTTTTCGCCTGGTAATACTTTATTAAGAGATTATCTTTATTCTCTTGGTTATTCTTTAGAAAAAATAAAAAAAGCCGGCTTTGTTGATGAAAAAAATTTTGACCGTTTTCAATCGCGTCTTATTTTTCCCTTAAGAGATGAACGAGGTCGATTGGTTGGTTTTACCGGCAGACTCTTTCAAAAAGAATTAGGACCAAAATACCTAAACTCACCAGAGACATCTTTGTTTAAAAAATCGCAATTTTTATATGGACTTTTTTATAGTAAAGAATATCTTTTGCAGACAAAAAAAGTTTTTTTGGTCGAAGGGCAATTTGATTTTTTACTTGCTTGGCAAAATAATTTAAAAAATATCGTTGCTGTTTCCGGTTCGGCTTTAACTGAGGACCATCTGCGAAAATTAAAAAGATATAGTCAAGAAATTATTTTTGCTTTTGATAATGATAATGCCGGTTTTTCTGCATCATTAAGGGCCAATCTTTTAGCTAAAAAACTTAATTTTCCGACTTATCAAGCTATTTATCCCCAAAAAGATTTAGCTGAGTTTTTTGCTAATCAAGAAAACATTCCTATAAAACAAGAAAAGTTTGAGGATTATCTTTTAAATTTTCTTTTGGAAAAATATGGTCAAGAAAAAGGACAGGAAATTTTGAATATTTTTTTACCCCAAATCAAATATCTCAAACCAATCGAAATCAACAATTATTTAGAAAGATTAAGTTCGTTACTAAATATTTCTAAGAATCTCCTCGAGACAGAATTAAAACAAATCGAAGTTTTTGTCCCCTCTTTCGAAGAAAAAGAGTTAGTCGAAGAGAAAAGTCTCGAAGAAAAATTTTCCCTAAAATTAATTTCCTTAATTTATCTTCAAAAAGATAGTTTAGTCTTAGAAGAAGCCCAAAATTTTTTACCCTTAAAATTCAAAAATCTTCTTGAGCGAGTTATTAAAAACGAACTTAATGAAAACGAAAGAGATTATTTAGAAATGGCTAAAAATTTTTATTTAAGTTCAAAAATTTCTCTATCGCGAGAATTAAAAAAAACTTTAATTAATTTAAAGCGAGTTGTTCTTAAAAATAATTTAAAGAATCTGCACAATCAGTTAAAATTGGCAACAGCTGAAGAATTTGATAAAATTATGTTGGAAATAAATGATCTTTTAAAAGAGTTAAGAAAAGTTGAAAAACAATGAAAAAGGTAAAAAGAAAAAAAATTAAAAAAGATCCGGAAAAAATTATTGATGAGAAAATTAAGGTCTTAATTGAGAAGGGTAAGGAAAGAGGCTTTGTTACTGAAGAAGAAATTTTATATTTATTCCCTGATATTGAAAAAAATATTGATATTTTAGAAAAAATTTATGAACGATTAGAAATCTCAGGAATTGAATTAAAAAGCACTAAAGAACTTTGGCAGAAAAATGAAAATTTTGACTTTGAAGATAAAGCTTTAGCTGATGCGACTCAAAAATATTTATCTGAGATTGGCAAATACCCTCTATTAACACCGGAAGAAGAAAAAGAATTAGCTAAAAAAGCATCAAAAGGTGATTTAGAAGCCCGGGAAAGATTAATAAAGTCAAATTTAAGATTGGTAGTGAATATTGCTAAAAAATACTTAGGTAGAAGCAAAGGATTAACTTTGCTTGACTTAATCCAAGAAGGAAATATTGGTTTAGCTAAAGCAGTTGACAAATTTGATTGGCGTCGGGGATTTAAATTTTCAACTTTTGCAACCTGGTGGATTCGTCAAGCGATTTCTCGTGCCTTATCTGACCAAGCCCGAACAATTAGATTACCCGTCCATGTTGTTGAAACTTTATATAAACTTAACAAAGCTAAAAAGAGGCTGGCGAGTATTTTGGATCGCGAACCAACTACAGAGGAATTAGCTGCGGAAATTGGTTTACCAACTCAAAAAATTCAAAAACTTTTGAAATATGTTCCTGATACCATATCCTTAGAATCTCCGATCGGTGAAGGAAAATCTCTTTTAAAAGAATTGATTCCCGACACAACAACTATTAGTCCTGAAAAAATAGCTGCGGCAGCCGCTTTAAGAGAAGAACTTAAAAAAGCAATCCGTGATTTAAATCCTAAAGAAAGAAGAATTATTAGTCTAAGATATGGTCTTGAAGACGGTATTATGCATACCTTAGAAGAGATTGGTAAAATTTATGGAATTACACGCGAAAGAGTTAGGCAAATTGAAATCAAAGCTTTAGAAAAGCTTAAACATAATGAACTTATTAAAAAACTTAAGGAACAGTGGGGTTAAATGTTCTACCATAAATATCGGCCAAAATTTTTTCGCGAAGTAGTCGGTCAAGAAATTGTTGTTAAAATTTTACAAAATTTTTTGAAAAGAGACTCAATTCCTCATGGTTATTTGTTTGCTGGCGAAAAAGGAACGGGCAAAACAAGTGTTGCTCGAATTTATGCTAAAGCTTTAAATTGTTTACATCTTAAAGAAAATGAACCTTGTGGCGAGTGTCTTGTTTGTCGCTTATTTCAAGAAAATAAATTTTTAGATATCGTTGAAATTGACGCTGCTTCACATCGCAAAATTGATGATATCCGCAATCTTCAAGAACATATTGGTTTTCGACCCCTTCAGGGGAAATATAAAGTGTTTATTATTGACGAAGCTCACTCCTTAACTGAAGAGGCAGCCAACGCTCTTTTGAAAACATTAGAAGAACCTCCGACACACGCTATTTTCATTTTAGCAACAACTGAACCAACAAGAATTATCCCTACAATTCTTTCCCGGGTTCAAAGATTAGATTTTCGTCGAATTAGTTTGCCCAAAATTGTTGCGAAATTAAAATTGATTGCTGAAAATGAGGGTTTCGCTTATGAAGAACCAGCTCTTTATTTAATTGCCGAAGAAGCCGGTGGTTCTTTGCGAGATGCTGAAACTTTACTTGAAAAAATTGCCCTGAGTTTAAATCCTCATACAATATTAAGCGAGAATCTTGTAGCTGAATTTTTGGGCCATTTGAGTTTAATTAAAATTTTAGAATTTCTGGAATTAATCAGCAAAAGAAAAATAAATGAATCTTTAAACTTTTTAGAAAAAATTTATGCTCAGGGTTTTGACCTAAACTTATTTTTGCGCTCTTTGCTCAAAGTAATAAGACAGTTGATGTTTTTAAAAATTCATCCTGAATATGGTAAACATTTAGAAACCGAAAAGCCAGAAGAAATTATTGACCGAATGAAAAAAATTAACGAGAACTTCTCTCTTGATGATTTAAAAAAATTAAGTTTTCTTCTTTTTGAGGCTGATAGTTATTTAAAAAAAGAGCCGCCGTCATTACTTTTACCAATTGAACTTGCCTTAATTGAATATTTTGAGGTAAAATAATTATAAAAATTGCGGGGTGGTGTAATGGTAGCACAAGGGACTTTGAATCCCTTGGTCTTGGTTCGAATCCAAGCCCCGCAGCCTTTTAAGATGACAAAACTAAAACAAAAAAGAATTTCAGGATTTTTAGCCAGAAAAAGAACCAAGGCAGGCAAAAAAATTTTGCAACGAAGACGAAGAAAAGGAAGATCCCGATTAACTGTTTAATGATTAAAAAGAAATTTAAACTTAGCGGTGAGGATATTAAAAAATTTTTTACGACTCGCTTTAAAAAAATTGAAACTGATGATTTTTTAATCTATTATCAAAGAAATAGTTTAGATTATCCTCGCTTTGCCGTGATTTGTAAAAAAGAAATTTTCAAAAAAGCAAATTTAAGAAATAAAATTAAAAGAAAAATTTATGCGATAATAAATAAACTCTTAAAAGAAAGTCGAATTAAATTTTATGATTTTTTAATTTTCCCCCGACATCCCAAAATTACTCCGGAATCGTTCTTAAAAATTTTTCTTAAAAATCAATGTTTGAAATTTTAAATCAAGGACTTTTAGGTTTTATCTTTTGGCTTAATAATTTCTTCAATGATATTGGGATTACTATTATTGTTTTTACCTGCATTTTAAAAATTGCTTTAGCACCGATAGATTTTTTAGCTTTTTTAGAAGAATTGAAATTGCAAAGAATTCGACCGAAAATCCAAGAGGTTTTTAAAAAATACCGGAATGATTTTCAAAAACAAGTTGAAATTTTAAATGAAATTTACAAAAAAGAAAATTATAATCCATTTTTTATAACTTTTATTCAGTTTTTACCTTTGCCAATTCTCTTTTCCGTTTTTTTTGTTCTTAATAGCCTTTTAGCTAATAAAAATTTAGATTTATTTTTTCTCAAAACAATCGATTTAACACAAAAAAATTATTATTTAATTCTGACTGTTATTCTTTTCCAGCTTTTAACAATTTTTAATCTTCCCCGCGATCAAAGAAAAGCTGGATTTTTCTTTTTCGGCTTAATTGCTCTCTTTTTAACTCAATTTCCTGCCTTATTTAATCTTTATTGGTTAGCTAATCTTTTGTTGACTTTTTTAGAAAGAAGTATTTTTCGACTCTATCAAGTAAAATTTGGCATCCAATCGATTCCAGAAAATAATTCCTAAAGGTGTTATTTTAGGCTTAACAATATCAAATTTAGATTCCAATCTAATCTCTTTAGTTTTGCCATTTTGAATATTATAAATAATTAATTTTTCATCATAAGCTGGTTCTTTCATTAACCATAAATCCGGAGAAAAATTTTCTAAATCTGCCGGAATGGCACAAACTAAAACTTCATCGAAAGAACATTTTTCTTTAACTGTCCCCCAAGAAAAATTAAACTTAACTTTTTTATCTGGAGTAATAATTTGACTTTGCCAATATTTATCTTTAAAAGTAACAAAAATTAAATTTTTTTCCTTATTAACTAAAAGAGAATAATTAGGTTTAGCTTCTAAAAATACTGAAAAATTATTAATATTTTTCAAATCTAAAAGAAAGACCGGGCTATTTTTTTCATAAATTAATAAAGAGTTTTTTAAAGATTCAAATTTAGGATTTAAAATGCCCAGGTTTCTAATTTTCGTCATTTGACCATCTTTATAAAGAGCTAAATAAGAAATATCTTTATTATTGACATAAATAACCAATCCCTGAGGTGTAAAAGCAAAATTTTTAGTAAAAGGAGGAAGTGGGTATAAACTATCATTTTTTAAATTCAAAAAATTAAATCCCTCATTTGTCTTAAAAACAATATAGCTCTCATCTGAAGACATAAAAGCTTCTTCAATTAAAGGAGCCCGATAAATTTCTTTGTAAACTTGATTTTCTAAATCAAAATATTTAATGATACCAGAATTTAAATCATAAACATAAAGTAGGGGGTAAAATAAATCAATATAAAGATATTCTTCTTTAAAAAGCAAAGGATAAGAAGTGGTTTGCTGGGGAGGTATTTGGATACCGGAAATTGAAGGGAGCTTTGTTTCTCCAGAAGGAGCTGGAACAATAGGAATAGGCGAAGGTGTTAATTGACCCTCTTCTTGAAAAAAAATTTCTTTTTCTTGCTTTTGTTTATTTTTAAAATAACCTATAAAAACTATAGTTGCTATGCTAACTAAAATTAGTATACCTAAAATTAATCTTTTGTTCATTTTTTAATTTTATCAAAATACGGCATGAATATGTGTGCCTGTTGTACCTGCACAAATAGTCCATATTATCCCACAGTTATCAGGTGGCCATATAGGTTGACAACATCCTTCGCCTGTTTCTGGTTTGCATGACTCCTTAAGTTTTGCTTGGAGTTCTTGTTCCTTGGGTGTTTTAGGTAGTTTTTCAAGTAAAATGAATTTTGCTCCCGCTAGAGCTAAACAACCACGTAATGTTTCCCAAGGTTGACAATCTATACCATTAACTATTATATCAATACATGTGCCGGTCTGTGTGTGACAACGAGATATAGAGGGTCCTTGTCCTCCTGTATAACCGGAAGTAATGGTAGCTTTTAGGTTGTGTTTGTTTAGACATTTATCAAGTTTTATAAGGTTGTTTACAATAGATTCACGGACAACAACACCGGGTCTCGCTGTAAGGTTCGTGAAGGTGTAATAATTATAATCGGGGTGATTTTTAATTTCATCAAATTTAATCATATTCTGGGGTACTGGACCACTGTAACCAACATTAGGATCTTCTCCTGCGTATTCTTCTTTTAAAGTTGGAAATAGGATTTTAATTTGAGGTATTTGCAATTTAATTCCTTTAAAAATCTCGGG